>JBNGCV010000145.1:0-2736 GCA_049975465.1 Kosmotogaceae bacterium
GCTTCCTTCCATATTGATGGAACACATAGAATATCGCTGTAAATGAAAAAATCAATAATTTCATCATCTAGATGAGGAAGAATTAAAACGTTTTCTTGTTCTTTAATCAAATCAAACAACACTTCTTTGTAATCCCCAGATCCTGTAATGACAAATGAAGTGCGTGGAAAATGTCTGGAAATATTGATCATATGTTGCACACCTTTTTCCTTTATTAATCGTCCTACATATAAGATTACTTTATCTTTTAGTTTGTATTTTTTTCTCCATTTACTTTTTGTAACTCTTGCTTTTTCAAATTTTTTAATATCTACTCCACCAGTTATTGTTTTGATTTTATTGTTCAAATCTGGAAAAAGATTTTCTACTTTGTTTTTTACATAATCACTAACAGCTATCACTTTACTTATGCGCCTGGTTTTTTCTTTAACCAGATTATAAATTCTTCTGTCATTCTCAGTTACATAAAGCCCTGTTCCATGACCGGTAACAACAACAGGTACTTTTTCTGACATTTTTCTTAACGAAGGTATACAAAGCCAAAGACCAAAATGTTGAACATGTATGATATCGGGTGAAAACTCTTTCAATACTTCCTTTAATTCATTATCATACAATGAAATAATATCTATTAATTCACTTGTGCTGTAATTTATAATACTTCTTGACTTGACGATTGGGTGAGATGTAAACACAGGTACTGGATTCACAGCTATATTTTTTACAGGGAATGACTCATTCAAAGCCTTTCCTGGATATAGAACCAGGAGATTATGCCTTTCTACAAGATTTTCAGCAAGATTACACACATAAGTTCCACTACCAGAACCTCTTAACGGAACTGAATGTAGAAACAAAATTCTCATCTTATTATTCTCCAAATGTTGATGTGATTTTTCTCCATGTTTCAATATTTGTTATTAGTTTTTCTATGATATTTTGAGGTGCTTCATAAATAAATGGGATTTTCGCATTCTCCATGCTCATTTCAAATCCATACTTGTTATCATCAGAAAGGTATTTTGTTGCAAGGAGTTTATTATGTTCAAAGATCCTGTCCTCAAGATCATCTTTCATAAAAACGCCAGGATAAGGCAAAAATTCTTCAAATGCAATTTTTTGAACCTTGTATGATTTAAGATGCTGTCTGTATTTTTCACGAAGGTATAAGAATCTGTAGATGTCTTCTCTTGCTTTTTTCCAGATTGCTGTCTTGTTTTCTGGAGGTAAGTGCTTTATATGCAGATAAGGATCAAAATAAATTCTGTAACCAAATAATCTTGCATTGAATAGGTAATCCATATCCTCCCCGCGACTCACCGATGGATCAAAGCAAACATTACGAATTATTTCATCACTTAGAATCATGTTACCACCTAATGCCACCATAGAAGCCTTGAATCGGGGTTTATTGCTTTTCAGTTTTTCAAATACCTCATTAAAGGTAGCATCCTTTGGCCACCACTTAAGTTCCCAGAATCTCCTATAACTCGGTCTGTATTGATTATAGTATCCAGCTTTACCATATATGACACCATCGTCACAGGCTTTTTCAAGCAAACCTTCTTCAGAAACATCGAAGTATGACTCACTTTCTATCAGTTCATCATCATCCAGAAAAATACCCATTCTACATCCAGTATCGATGACAGATAACAAACACAAATTCCTGACGTTTGAATAACAATTCGGTTCAATCAATGAATAATCATCCAAATCGCGATTTTTCAGTTTTTTCTTGATCGTCTCAATCCATGAATAAGAATAAAGTTTAAGATTCATTTTATTATGATAGGGTTTGAGGTAATCTTTGATATGCTCTTCAACCTTCTTACGTAACTCCATTTTATTGGCAACAGCAATAATTCTTATTGGAATTTCACCCGTCTTCACATGTTCATATTCCATTAGATTATCGAGTAAGCGGGAAAGTGTACCCCTATCATTCAAATTTGTAGGATGATCAAATACAACGTCTTCATCTTCATCAATTGGTCCCCAATATGTAGGAACAACTATGCACTTTTTTATAACAATCCCTCCTATCTTTCTATCCTTTTACTGCACCTGAAGTAAAACCAGTAACCAAATGTTTTTGAAGAAATGTGAAGAAAACAATAACTGGTACAGATATCATTACTCCAGCTGCCATTATTAAATGCCAGGATGACTGAAACTGAGTTTGAAACTCATATAATCCAAGGGGTAACGTTCTTGTTTCGTTATTTGTTAGAACAGTTGCAAAAAGAACCTCATTCCATGCCTTCATAAACGAAAGTATCGCTACAGTAACTATACCAGGTTTGGCTGTAGGGAGGATAATTCTAATAAATGCTCTAAAATTACTACATCCATCTATCAATGCCGCTTCTCTAAGCTCTGATGGGACTGTGTCAAAATATCCTCTCATAACCCATATAGCAAATGGCGCAACAAATGCTGTATATGTAATTATCAAGCCTGGATATGTGCCAACTAATTTAATACCCAATTCATTTTTTATCCATATAAAAATTAAGTAGTAGGGTAATAGAAACAAAATGCCAGGAAACATCTGAGTAATAAGAAATGATGTTCCAATTGCCTTTCTGCCAGGATATCTGAATTTTGAAAGAGAATATCCCGCAAATGTAGAAACAATCGTAGCCAGAATCATCGATGAAATTGAAACTATAAGACTGTTCTTGAAATATCTTCCCAGAGGTACGGTTTCCCAAATCTCAAGATAGTTTTCAA
>JBNGCV010000146.1:0-2733 GCA_049975465.1 Kosmotogaceae bacterium
AAAAAGCCAATCACAAGAATTAAACCAATTAGTTTTGTTCTTGATAATCTTTTCATAGTCAAAATAATCCCTCCAAATTTATTTTTTTGCTGAAGTACTCTTACCTGGACAATATAAAATATCAGATTTAAGAAGTATTTTCTCAATTGAATCAAACGAAGACAAAATTTGTTTCTTTTCCTAACTATTTTAACAAAAAGTAGGCACTGATAATAATTTAATTCCTATGAATTTTCTGTTTCTTTTATTTCTTATTATTTGATTTTTTTAAAGTCAACTTCATTTTCATAAGAATTACTTACGATGAAGATTTAAGGTAGTCGTGTTTATAGAAAGTTTAGGGATATTTATTTGTTAACAAAAGTTTTTACTTACTTTTAAGAAAGAGAATATATTGAATTCCCTTGAAAATGACGGTCCAGATAAACAATAGAATACCTCCATATGACTTTGCTTTTTTAGGATAGAAGAGAAGGTCTCCTAATGGTTTTTCATCATCCCAGGGTTCATATTCTAAACCTCTAAAAACTGCTGCAGGAGTGCATTCATGTGTAGCTCCCATTATAGTACCGGCCATTGCTGCTACTGAGTCAACGATAACATCTGTTCCTCCCATTTTTACGGTCCCAAAAAGGTCCAGTTTGGCATCATTCTTGGTTATTGGGAAAATACCTGAACTGCCCAAACAAATGTCCATTGCCCCATTTCTTCTTGGTGAATATAAGGTATCAGTTATTATAACTGCCACATTTTTACCCAAATGCTCTTTAATAGTTTTTCTAATTCTTTTTGCGCTTTCTGCAGGATCTTTAGGAAGCAAAACAAGATGGTCTTCTGGAAGGTTTGAGGTGTCTATACCGGCACTGTCCATAACCAGTTTGTTCTTTCTGGTCATAACTACATATGCAAGTCTCCCTCTTGCAGCCCTTCTTGTTTCTTCAGGTTTTGTAGAAAATTGTAGTTGATGCTCAAGTACCCCCTTAATTTTCGCAATATGTTTTTGAGGAAGAACTCCAAGTATTCTAGATTCATCAAAGATTTTTTGTAATACTGCAGGGCTTAAACCAAATAATTTAGCTAACAATTTCACTCTCTTTTTTACTGAAATATCACTTTTCTTAAACATCCTGCCTTCTAGTATGGAGATTATCTTAGATGTGACTACCAGAATATCTCTCTCCTGAAGTTCTATTTCATTATTTTCTATTTCTTGTAGAATTCTTAGTGTTATCTCTTTTTTGTCTTCAGCCTTTTCTGTAACAGGATTTCTGAATTTAACAGGAAAGATTTCAACCATTTTACCCCCACAAATAGTGTTATTAAATTTTTTAAGAATAATTTATTCTTACCCAGAAAATAGGATTAACAAATAACTATTTCACATGATAATTCTATAGTTTTAATATATCAAGTATTAACAAGTTTAGTTTATATGGTAAATATCCACAAGATTGCCCTTATCGTCATAAAGATAGGCAACGTCGCCTTCGTTGTTCCATATAAATCGATTTGTCCAGACATTTTTTGTGGCACTTTGACCTTAATAAAGAGTCACTACATATCCGGGCTTTAATTCCAGACTCTTGAATCTATATTCTTGACCACCTATTCTGCTTACCACTCTCCATCCTGCCAGATTTACCATTTCATCGCTAATATTTTTTAATTTAATATACTCAGGATCTTCACCAAAGTCTATATAAGATATAACAACTTTTCTATCTGTAAAGTAATCACTAGCAGCTTTTTCAGTTGCTTCGCTCATATCTACAAATTTCCATAAGCCCAGTTCTTTTTCGCGGGCAAATTCTTCAGCCTGCTTAAAAAAATCCAAATATTTCTCTGAAAACCTATGGTTCTCTTCTACCATTCCATAACCATTGGCCACTATCGCAAGGTTAGAAAGAACATAAATTTCATTAGTTTCGCATTTAGCCGGTATCCAGATATAAGAAAGTAACCGCCCGAAGGTGTCAAATTTGTTGTCCCCCTAACTAATTTTGACATGTTTGGGAAGAAGCTTTTCAAGGTAATCCTTAGCTAAATGTCTGTTCTCTTCAGTTGAAATTGCTTTTGTGCCCAGCATTCTAATATTTGAAAATAGAATATCGATGTTTGCTCTAACCGTGTTTCCGTCAACTATGTTGTATATCTCAGCTTCATCAAATTCCTCTGGATTTTCTTTTTTGTAAAGATCAAGAAATTCCTGATAATATAAAAAAGTTGAATCATCAGTTAGTTCAAGTGTTACAGATGTCAGCGCAAAAATGACAGTTGAACTTATAATTATTAGTAATGAAAGACATATCTTCATTTCCATCCCTCCAATTATCAAAAGTTTCTTCTATTAACAATAATACTATTTTTATATTTCTCTTCTTTGCAGATATAAGAGAAGAACTGTCTAATAATTTTGCCATGCGCATAATTAAATGAAGAAGGCTGGAAGAACATTACGTGAAACTGCAGATTAATATTAAGGAAACAGCATAGTTTATTATTGTGTTGTTACCATGAACTTCGCTGTTTTGTTATTTATTCAGTTAATGGCGTGATAGAATTCATTAGGAATCTTTATTTGTTTCTTTTTTGAAAACATAACTGTTTATAAAAGAAAACTTCATTGAATCAGAAATAAAAAATACCAATCATTGGAGTGATAAAAATGAGAAAAAGAACTGTGTTTATTGTCTTTCTTTCTGTACTTCTTGTTTTTCTTGCAAGTTGTATACC
>JBNGCV010000147.1:0-2697 GCA_049975465.1 Kosmotogaceae bacterium
ATATTGAACGCTCTGAGAGACATATACGTCAACGATTACAATTTCTTATCGAAAAAGGATTTTTAAAAAGAGAAATAGAAGTATTATCGAATAAGAGATTGGCTTATAGATATTCACTTAAGTCCGCTAAAACAATTGTGGAAAAGGCCAAGAAACACCTATTTAGAGAGAACAACAAGTTAGACAATCTATTGCGACTCAATGAACCCTACTTGGAACAACGCTGAAAGATTATATTGACCGCATAGAGGTATAAAAAATAGATGTGATTGAAAAATGGAAACCACCACTACATTGCAAATCTTAAGAGCGACCACAGGAAATCCTGCATCAAGAAAAATCCTGACTGGCATCTCAGGTTTTTGTGAAAACTGTCAGAAAAACAGAGTCGAGGTCGCCCTCGAGTTGTATACCGGCGTGCGAAAAAAGGCATGTCTAAAATGTAAACTAGCTGAAAAAGCAATCAGTGGAATTTTAAAAACTGGTGGTAATGTTTTTGGAGTCAGTACCAGTCAAATGAAAGAAAAATTCAGTGATCCCTCATGGAGAAAAGGACTGGCTAATGTATTGACAGGTATAGCAGATTTTGGTGTACAAAAACCTTTCATCTCAGGTGCACCCTTTCTTGTTGTTTGGGATATCACCTATGCTTGCAATCTTAAATGTAAGCATTGCTATGCAAATGCTGGAAAACCTCTAAAAGATGAGTTATCTACTCAAGAAGCAAAGAAGGTTATTGATAAACTTAATCGTGCCGCTGTACCCATAATTGCTTTTTCAGGAGGAGAACCTTTAGTTAGACCCGATATTTTTGAATTGACCAGATATGCTGCTGATAAGGGAATATACGTGGCTATAGCTACCAATGGTACACTTATAACCAAGAAAAAAGCAAAAGAGATGAAAGAAGCAGGTATTCAGTTTACCCAGATAAGCTTAGATGGGGGTTCTGCTAAAACCCACGATAGTTTTAGAGGAATAGACGGTGTGTTTGATAAAACAATACAGGGCATTAAAAACGCTGTAGAGGAAGATTTCTTCGTTAATATAGCTTCTACCGCTACAAGTTATAATTATAAAGAGATTCCTAAAATTGTAGAGCTATGTGAAAAACTTGATGTTAACTGGTTTATGCTTTATAATTTTGTACCAACTGGACGTGGAGAATTTATATCTAAACATGATTTGACACCATATCAGAGAGAAAAAATATTGAAAAAGTTATGGAAAAAGTTAAAGGACGAAGATTGTAGTTTAAATGTTCTTTCTACCGCTCCTCAGTTTGCTCGTGTTGCTCTCGAGGAAGAAATTGGTAAGGATAAAAAGGTTGTTCCAACTCATTTTTCCAATCCCTCTCTTTCTGGTAAGCTGGTTAACCTGGCGGAGTTTATCGGAGGATGTGGCGCTGGAAGGTTTTATTGTTCTCTTAAGCCTAATGGTGATATACAGCCTTGTGTTTTCTTTCCATTAACTTTAGGCAATATTGCAAAAGACGACTTTAAAAAACTGTGGAAAAATAACAGTATTTTGGAAGAGTTGAGAAATAAGAATATTTTAAAGGGTAGCTGTAGTGAATGTAAATACAGATATTATTGTGGGGGGTGCAGAGCTAGGGCATACGGCTACACTGGCGATTACTTGGCTCCTGATCCTGGATGTATTTACAATAAAAAGTTTTGGGAGAAAAATGCTTTGTGTAATTATCTTTTAAAGACATAGCTCTATGCATCCATCTGGAGTTGGATGGGATGCAAAGAGCCAGTCTAAATAAAATAGAATGGAAAAGACATAAAGAAGTTAGCGTTTCATGGGCAATATATGATGCCCATAGACTCAATGAATGTAAAAGAATATTAGATCTACGAGACCTATTTGATGAACTAGACAAACCAGTTCACAGGAGAGAATTCAAACTCTCTCAGCTAACTGTTTTACTTCTATTGAAACTTATGTTTGGTATCTCTTACCGAACAATTGCTAGTGCTACAAAAGATCTAAAATTATATCAGTTGCTTGGTATGAAACGAGCACCATGTTACAAAACCATTCAGAACACCATGCAGTATCTAACTGAGAGTGCTCTAATTCATATCAATCAAAGGTTGACACCCAAGACCACACACTTGGGTGGTCTTGATAGCAGTGGCATGAAAACTCATCATAAAGGTGCATGGGTGGTTATTCGTTTTCATAGAAATCAACAACGACGGGATTTTAAAAAGGTTCACCTGTTCGTAGACCTAGTTTCTAAGAAAATCCTTCACTGTCTGGTGACAACAGGTAGAGCATCGGATGCTAAACAAGTGAAAAAACTTCTACGTGGATGTAATTGGATCAGAGTTGATGTTATCCTCGGAGACCGAGGATATGACACCAGAGAGTGCTTCCATGAAATCACAAGTTTTGGAGCACTCCCAGGCATTCCTGTAAGGAGGAATGCTACAACCAAATCCCGTGGTTGTCCAAGTAGACGGAAGGCAGTACTTGCTCAACAAAGAGATTATGAACAATGGAAACAACAGATGCAATATACAATGCGATGTGTAGTAGAATCAATCTTTTCAGGGTTGAAAAGACGATTCGGTGAACATCTGTTCAGCATCAAGGAAAGATTTAGAACAGTTGAGATGTGGTTGAAGACTATTTTATGGAATGTTTTGATTTATCCGAGGTGATCATTATTACACAAAGCATTTT
>JBNGCV010000148.1:0-2631 GCA_049975465.1 Kosmotogaceae bacterium
TGGATAACACGGTTCGATTTGTGCCACCGATTCCGGTTTTATTGTGCCAGTGATTCCGGTCAAATTGTGCCAGTTTAAACCGGCGGGCAGGCATTCCAAAACGCGGTTCGTTTTGTGCCAATTTTACTCCAGAGTCGTGAGCTCGCATAGCTCGGTTCGGTTTGATTTGTGCCACTTTAAAAGATCAAGTTAAATAAATTACTTTATCGCATTTAAACTAAAATAATGCGATATGGCAAATACACTTGATTTTATGGACATTAAACAAATTATTACACTACATCTAAACGGTTTTAGCAACCGTAAAATTGGCACCACACTTGGTATATCCCGTAATACGGTTAATACTTATATGCACCTTTTTCAGGGCAGTAAATACAGTTTAGAAGAACTTCTTAAACTTGATGAATCTCATTTTAACTCTTTATTTTCATCCCATACCACCATTGTCAATGACCGGTATAATGAACTGATGCTTTTTTTTGAAAAGGTTAATCAAAACAGAAACCACCCGGGTTTTACTTTTTTGTTTCATTATAATCAATACAAGCAGGAAAGCCAGAACCCTTATAGCTATACTCAGTTCATGGAGCATTATAACCGCAAATATGGCAAAATAAAAGGCTCAATGAAACTCGAACACATTGCCGGGCATGAAATTTTTATTGATTTTGCAGGTAAAAAACTTCAAATAGTTGACAGGGAAACGGGTGAGATAAAACCTGTTGAAGTATTTGTTGCCATTTTACCTCATAGCCAATATACCTATGTTGAAGCCTGTTTTAGCCAAAAGCGTGAAGATCTAATAAAATGTATGAGAAATGCGCTTTCCTTTTATGGAGGAGTGCCAAAAGCTATTGTATCGGACAATCTGAAATCGGCAGTTACAAGGGCAAGCAAGTATGAAGCTGAAATTAACCGTACGTTTAAAGAATTTGCCTGTCATTATAACTGTGCTGTTAACCCAACCCGTGGTTATAGCCCGCAGGACAAAGCTTTGGTGGAAAATGCAGTACGACTGGCCTATCAACGTATTTATTATCCTATAAAGGACATGACCTTTTTTTCTTTAGAAGAACTAAACAGGGAAATAAGAAAGTTGTTAGAAAAATATAATGATATCCTGCTTCAACGTAAGGAAACCAGCCGCAGGGAGTTGTTCCAGTCAATGGAGAGAAGTTATTTAAAACCTTTACCAGAGGAAGCTTACCAAATAAAACAATACACACGAGCTAAGGTGCAAAAAATAGGGTATGTTTATTTTTCACCAGACAAGGCCTATTATAGTGTGCCATATCGTTTTATTGGCAAGTCAACGCTTATACATTATACACCGGATACCGTTGAAGTATACTTTTATCATGAACGCATAGCTCTTCATAAGCGTAATAGGGCAAAAGGTGTGTATGTTACAAATAAAGAACATCTAAGCAGCTCCCACAGGGCTTATTCTGAATGGAGTCCGGAGTACTTTAAAAAAATGGCAAAAAAACACGGCCATGCTGTATTATCTTATGCTGAAAGCATACTTGCTTTAAGTGATTATCCTGAGACTGCATATAAAAGCATCATGGGCATTATTCAGCTTCATAAAATATATGGTTCGGATAGACTCAATAATGCATGTGAGCGGGCTCTTTATGCCAACAAGCCTTCTTACAGGTTGGTAAAAAATATTTTAAAAAACAATCTGGATAAAGAAACCAATATACAACAGGAATTAAATCTTAACAAAACACATATCCCTTCTCATAATAACATTAGGGGAGCTTCTAATTACAAATAATAACCAAAAAACAAAAACTATTATGAACAACAATCAAACGGTTGAAAAACTTAGAAAAATGCGGATTAACGCTATGGCTGATTTGCATCAACAAACGGTCAGGAATAACCAGTTGGACAATACAACTGCCGATGAATATATCGGATTATTAACAGACCACGAATGGGAAGACCGGCAACACAAAAAGATAAACCGGTTACAAAAACAGGCCAGGTTTAAAGAAAAATCAAGCATTGCAGACATAAGTTATACCGAAAATCGCAATCTTGATAAAAATATGTTTGAACGTTTAGCTACACTTGATTTTATGAAGAGGGCTGAAAACATAATAATTACCGGGCCTTCTGGTGTAGGGAAAAGCTTTATAGCGCAGGCTTTGGGTAACCAGGCGTGTCTAACCGGATATAAGGTTTTATATACTAATACTGCACGATATTTTACAAAGCTAAAACTGGCGAAGATTGATGGTACTTATATGAAAGAATTACAAAAGTTACTAAAAATAGATCTTGTTATTTTTGATGATTTTGGGTTACAAGCCTTTGATAACCATGCACGGGAAGCATTAATAGATATTGTTGATGACAGGCATAAGAATAAATCAACTATCGTATCTTCTCAAATACCTGTATCTGCTTGGTATGACATAATCGGAGAAGGAACAATTGCTGATGCTATTCTTGACAGGCTTGTTAACTCTTCGCATAGAATAGATTTAAAAGGAGAATCTTTAAGAAAAAGCATTTTAAAACATGAATAAATATTATTTTTTTTTATAATTACATGATTTTTTAAAGTGGCACTATTTGACCGAAACGGGTGGCATGGTTACACCGAAATAACCA
>JBNGCV010000149.1:0-2590 GCA_049975465.1 Kosmotogaceae bacterium
GCTACAACGGCGAATGGGTGCCTGCTGACGGCCCGCTGCCATTTACATTGAGCGGCTATGTTGCACGTGCAGGTACACAGGCATATCAAGGCTGGCTGATCAAAGACAGCGAGATCATTTATGCAAGTACTGCCAGTACTGCAAAGACGCATATAAAGCGTGATAATTAATTTCTTGTTTTGACTTTCAGTATTGCTTTATTCCGCGTTATTTAGAGAAAATGTGGGTATCTGGCTTTAGTTTATTACAAAAAATTTAAGGTTGAAAAATAGATAAAGCCTGGAATCCTGAAGAAAAAATAGGAATTCCGGTGGATACTTAAATTATTGATTTCACCGTAAAACTTTAAACTTCTAGAAACCTAACGTGGTCTTCGATTTTGTTGTTACAAAAAATTATATTCCACCATTAAACAAATGAAATTATTATTTCTCTATGTGGTAAACTTCATTTCAATCCTGATAATGGCGGATTAATGATGATAAATAAGTGTTAAGTTTTATGTTCCGCTTTTTAATTAATTGACTTTTAAAATGTTTTTTAGGTTAAGAGAATTGAAAAAATTTAATAAAATAATCATAGCTTTCCTAACATTATTTTTTCTGGCATGTTGTAGTCCTGAAGCTTTAAATATTAATAGTTTTGATCTTTATGTTGATGAAGAATTAACCGAAACCATATTTCCTCACAATTCACAATTGTATTCTTCAATAGAAATGACGCCGACCTCTACAACATTTGTAGATGATACTGATCAAGTTTTTCCTACAACAACAAAAACCCCTGAGAGTGCAACAACATCATCACTATCCACAAACAAAAGTGTGACTTATTGCAGAGATAATCTTGCAATTCTCAAGCATCTCTATCCAGATTTTAAAATTCCAGAAGGTGCTGATTGTGTTTTTGCACCGGCACCGCCAAATTCTGTCATTAATAAAGTTCCATATTATAACCAGGCCAATTTTCCAAACTTAACTGAAGACTATCAACCTTGCACGCCTGGATTCGATATTTGTAAATATTCACCTCCAGGTACCGGTTGTGGACCAACGGCTTTCTATATGGCAATTAATTATGTATTACCTGAGAACAACATTTATTACTACGACTTGTGGGATTCGCTTAATTCTTCTAATACAATAAAGGGAACCTCAAAGGAATGTGTACAAAGGCTTGCCGCGGATATTGGCATCATGGGCAGATCAGAATTCAATATGAATTGGGAAGAGATAACTGATGCTATTGATAGTAAATCTGTTATCTTGTTGCGAATATATAGACCAGGCCAACCTATTTTTGATGATAACGCAAATCAAATTGGGTGGGAATATACAGGTGAACCGCCCTTCCCACCTTATGAGTTTGAAAGATATTGCGGACCTGATTTATGTTATCCGGGTGGGCATTGGGTCCTGATAGTAGGTTACTCGCTGGGTGACGATATTGAAGATCCATCTGATGACTTATTGGTACTCCATGATTCTTTCACAAAAAGGATGGGTGATTCAAGCGAACAAGATAAAGCTGCGTTAAACTTTGGTAATTATTTATTGATTAAGCGATCCACACTGGAAGAAAGAATATACCTCTCTGAGAGTAATTGGGCAGTTGAGATCATTGTTCCTAAAGATGAGATAAACAATGAAATAAAAGGCTTATCTTTTGATATTCCAAAAAATATTTGTGATCCAGATGATGAGATCTGTGTATTAGATGTCTCGGCAGATAGGCAGGATTATATTTTAAGTTGTGAGGCTTCAGTGAGTGGTATGGCGGCATCTTATTTTTGTCCAAAACCGCCTGAAGATTTTATATCCTGGGAAAATTATTTTATTGAACACATTCCCACTAATTGCAATCCCCATCAGGGATTTCGAGGGTCTATAGATGGTGTCGTCTCAATATCCTGTGATCCGGGATACGGGTATGGTGTTTATGCTGAACCTGTAGCTGATGCTTTCAACGATGCAGGTATTCCTGCGACTGTTGTGTATAACATGACATATGAAGATGTCATTGAAGAATTGAGAAATAATCATCTTGTAATTGTTTGGGTTTCTCCTTATGAGCAAGAACCTGTATGCGATGATAAAGCCTGCTATATTTATGGTGAGCATGTTTGGTTGGTCACTGGTGTAAAGGGTAATCCGAACGACTATTATTTTAGAGTTAACGATCCAAAGTTTGGAAGACAATTTTGGGTGTCTTCATTTCCGAGATGGGAAGACTTCAAAAGTGATGAAGGGGTAGGTTTTATGAGCGTTGTTATAGGAAAGTAAACAAAATAAATAATTCGTGAATCCAAGATATAAATAAAATTCTGATTAATAAATCCTATTTCTTCTTTTTTATCATTATTTGTTACTCCATCAAAAGTTATTTTGTCAATAATTTGGGATTTGTTCAGCCTAATCTTATAACTTGAGTAAATAAAAAATGTATGGACAATTTTGAAAGCTAAACCCGGTACAATCGGAGGAAGGTTTTGTTCAAGAGGTATATTATCGTGAAAACTGGACATTTTTTCTTCTACGAAGTATGCTTGAGTGTCCTGTTTTCGAAAATAGGCGTTTTGGAATTTGTATCC
>JBNGCV010000150.1:0-2573 GCA_049975465.1 Kosmotogaceae bacterium
TATAGTCCATTGCCAGCACTGTTTCTTCTATGGGTGTTTCAGGATCAGGTCTGTGACAGTATACTAGATCTACATAATCGTGCTGCATTCTTTTTAATGAGTTCCAGATGCCTTCAAGAAGATGTTTTCTTGAAAGACCCGAGTCATTTGGTCCTTTGCCAGCCCAGAAAATTTTCGTTGAGACAACATAGTCTTCTCTTCTAAATTCTTTCAATACCTGACCTAGCATAGATTCTGCCATGCCATTGGCATAAGCCTCAGCACAATCAAAAAAGTTAATTCCATTTTTGAAAGCCTCTCTAACAATATTCTTTGCACCATCAATATCTAACTGTTTACCAAAGGTTAGCCAGGAACCAAGTGAAAGTTCGCTGATTCTAAGTCCCCATTTTCCTACTTTTCTATACTCCATGAGACGCACCTCCAAATTTTAAGATATTTAATTAGTCAATAATTTTAACAAGAAGATCGTTTTCCATAACCGACATTAAAGAAGTAGTTTGCCGATTCTTCTTCAATATTTATTCCAATTTTACTCATAATGAGGTCGGTATTAAACAATCTTAATTGTATTTCACCAGAGATTATAAAACTGTTTTCTACGGGTTCAGTCATTTCATAGCAATCAAGGTCGAAAGGCTTATTGTAGTCGTTGTTAATACCACAACTGCCTTTTGTAAGATATTCGAATTTTAAACCAGCCTTTAAGTTCTTACGTTCATAATCTGCTTTAATCATGTGTAATTTTGCTTTGCTCCATAAGGGAAACCAAAGGGATAGTTTATAACTGGCCAGCTGTCAAGTGCCATTACATTAAGGAGAACTGGATATGTAAATTTGCCAATTTCAGACTCTCTGTTATAAAGGTAAGTTGTTGTGCGATAATATTCATAACCAATCCAAAGTCCTCCATTCTTAGTATCTTTATCACAAATTTCATAATTTTCATAAAGCATTCCTGAAGACTGAAAGTTCTCACCATCAATGAGATTATATCTTGCTGCCACAAAAAAGCCTAAAGCTGTTGGGTTAGAGTCTACCGATTCACTGGAAAGACTGAAATCATCCATGATAAATTCTCCGTAACTTCCAATTCTTCCAAAATCTGCTTTGAAATCAGTAACAGCTATGACATTTGAACTTTCCTGATAGCTGTGATGATAAATAATAAGAGGGCCAAGATCCTGTAAATCGGGTATCCTCCCATAAATTAAATTGAGTTCTCCCAAACCAATAGAAAACCTTTCACCTAAAAATAATATTTTGTGACCAATTAAGGTTTTGGGTCTGTCATTGTAAACATTCTCATCTGCGGATATCGCGAAAAAATTGTATTGCATTTTACCATCGCTTAGCCAGCTATCATTGTACTCAAACCAAAAGTGATCATAATAAAGTGAAATACTCGAAAGAGCAAGATCATATGTTGCGGGTCCCCACTTTAGCTTTCTTCTTCCTATAGAATAATGAAAATTATCTGGTGTATATTCCATAAAACCTATTATTGCATAATTACCATCCGGAAAAGGAAGTGAAGGATCGACACAAATGGGAAGATTACCCCAATAAAAGCCTCTCAAAAAGGCTGAGAGATCCTGTCTTACTTCGGCAGACATAAGTGCTCTAAAATCACCAGATGAAAAACTGAAACCAAATGAAGAAAGTGCTGGTACTTTGTAAAATCGAACTAAATCATAAAACGCTGAAGTATAATCCGATTCTCTTGAAGGATAATTGTTAAGAGATATGTCTGGAAATAATATTAGTTCAAAATTCCCTGTACCCACAACTATTACACTAATTAATATAGTAGCAATAACACAAGCAAAGATTTTTTGTTTAGATAAAAAATTCAGTTAGAACACCCCCATTTCATTTATATTATACTTGACTAACTTGACTGATTTTATTTTCGGTAAAGATGTTCTGATATACTTTCTTTATGGAGGAATAAACTTGAAAAAAATAATACTTGTATGCTTTATTTTAACAAATTTTGTTTTTTTGTTAGCTGCCAATAACAACAACGATAATGATTACAGTACAATGACTCAATTTTTATTTGTATTATCAGAAAATGAACTTATTGATATGAATGTGAGGGTTACCTTTCATATTGCACAACAGGAAGATAACGATGAAATTATTGATGTGGTTCTGTTTTTTAACTTCAAGAAAGATAACATTGGAAACTGGTTTATTGAATTCAGTGAACCTGAGGAGTTAGATGAAATTGGTTTTGTATTTTTGAATAATGAGAATATAGTTTTTAGTGTTGTGAAAGGAGACCTCTGGAAGCAATATCGTGTAGAAAATCAATTTACACTGATTGCCAGGATACTTTCAGATTTTTTTGATGGTTTACTTGATGAAAGAAATTATAAATGGACAGTTGTAAATGATCAAAACCAGGTTGAATATCGTATAGTTCCAGACGAAACGCGAATGAGATTTCTAAGTCTAATAGGTGGTGGAGGGTACGTTCCAAATATGATTAATATTGATTTGACATTTATTAAGAAAAATGGATTTCTACCTCTCCCCAAAACTCTTAAAATTTCCGAAAGATTCAA
>JBNGCV010000151.1:0-2571 GCA_049975465.1 Kosmotogaceae bacterium
ATCCTGATCATAGATCAGCATATCCGCATACCACTTCTGGGGGCAGAAGTAGCTTCCGGGGGCAGAAGCTAAATATTTCTTTTCACACAAACACACCACCTAACAATAAATATAGTTTTTCTACAAAATCCGCCCTTGAGGGCAGGGGACCGCGAGCGGTGGTGGATGTTCTCCTTCTCGTATTCTCGTTATTTTATTCTCCTCTGACAGAGGAGGGGACCGCTTTAGCGGTGAGGTGTGTTCTTTTGATCTTCATCCGCGTAGCGCAAATCCGAGCGCAGCTCGCATATCCTGCTGTTCTTTAAGCAGCATATCCGATTGTTTCCCAAATCGCATATCATTGTTTATGCACCTGTCGATGGACGAAGCTTGCCATAGGCAAGCGTTGGACGGTGGACCAAATGAAATGTTGGACGTTTATTTTATAAGGCGCATAACAGTGGTTTTAAGAACATTCTCGGTCTCTTGGATTCTCGTTTATAGATGCTTTTCACCCATTCTTAGGTTTTTCATAAAGCTTTGTAATATTTATCATAGGAATAACTACTGGAGGAATAAGACCTGCTTGTGAGGTAATAGACATCAAAAAGCTTCTGACGATTTGAATTAGTATCGGTGTTCCGGAATATTGCAGATAACTTATAAAGTCATCCTTACCGACTTTCTTAGGGGATAAAAAAGTACCAATAATTTCCGTTTTGAACCCTATATATATTTTTCTTCCTGATTTTAGATTAAATTTGATATCCAATTTGAGTTTACTTTTATAGGCTTTATTAGCCTCAAAAATCTCATAACTTGGGTCTATGTCAAAATCACTTTTCAGCTTTTTATTCATGAATCCATCTCTAATTTTCAGTTCAGTGTTTCTAATTAAGTGCGAAGTTAGCTGGAATGGTGCAGACTTTGGTTTCATCAATAAGCACCACCCAAAGCATACTTATTAGAATGTTGAATTTCTTGGTTCATATATGTTTCATCATTACAATTAGATATATCCAAGCTTGTGAATTTTCCGAAGTCTATCCTCTTTGATTCGGATAAATCTTTGCTTTCTGAACAAAAAGCTGAACTAAATTTTAGAACAGAATAGTCCAAGAAATCATGTTTTTCTTCTATATTACCAATAAACACCTCTTTTAAATCATTGAAGTTAAATCTTAATGGTTTTCTTCCTGAATTTACTGGTTTAAGCAATCCCCTCGATATCATTCTTTGAATCGTCTTTTGACTAACACTAAAAATTTCTGAAGCCTCTTTTTTTGTATATGTATCAGTCATAATCTCTTTTAATGGATCAACTTCTTTACTTAGTATTTCATCTTTAAATGCGATCATATCTTCATAAAGCTCTTCAGCTTTGGGATCATCAATTTTTGATATAAGCTTTAAAATAGAATTGAAGATCTCTTCCTTTTTTTCACCTGGGAATTTATCTAAAATTTCCCAAATTTGCTCCAATGAAAGCATAATACTACTCTCCCCTTTTGTTATAATACCTCAGTTTGTCTCCTAAATTGTTTTTAATGACTTCATATTTTGAACCAATATCCGCATGTGATCCAACTGCTATAAAATGTATAGTATTGGATTCCTTGATGTAAGAATAAACAAGTCTTCCATTCTTGAAATAATCCATCTCCAATACCCTTAAACCTTTTAGAACACCTTTTTTCCTTACTCCAACGTATGGATTTTTCATAACCATAACAACACATTTAAGTAATTCGATTCTAAAATCACGATTCTTCTTTAGTTTGGATAATTTTCTTCTAAACAATGTAAGAGTTCTAATACCTGGTTCTGTTTCTTCTGAACCTTTTTTTACAGCAGAAGATATTTCCTTTTGCTTAATACCAAATTTGCTAAAAAATTCATTGATTTCTTCTTCTGAGTTCATTCAATTATACTCCCAAATTTTTTATAAGTCAATTTATTGTCCATATTTGTCCGTATAGATATAATAAAATGGAGATAATTAATGTTTGATAAAATTCAATTAATAATAAATAAAAGTTTATCATAATTAATTATCAAAGAAAAAATTTTAAAATATTAGAATTGATTTCTTGCATAGAAAACTGACCCCCCAAAGTTTTGTGCGAGTGATTGAAGAAAGCATTAAGTAATTTCGAGAAAAGGAATAGAATCAAAAATACCCGCATAACGATGAGGAGTGTATGTTTTGATCTTTTTTTGCTATACCCAAAAACCAAGACCCTAGACCCGATTTTTGATGTTTATCCGCGAAGCGCATATCCGAATCGTCAGATTCGCATATCTGAGGTTTAAGATCTAGTCAAAGCGTAAGCGTTGGACAAAACGAAGTGATGGACGATGGACGTTGTCTTTGCCCCTGTCGGTTCACGTGTTTTTTCTCACTCCCTCGGATTCTCGTCAACCCGGTCCTTATCGAATCTCGATCTTTTTAACGATTCCTTCCTTGAGGAAGGTCTCTGCGTAGCAGGGGGAAGGTGTGCATTTGACCTTGAATTTTCTCTCATTTTTACAAGACCGTTGAGTGGCCCAGGGGGATTTCACCCCCAGGCTCTCCCAAAACCGGACGTGAAC
>JBNGCV010000152.1:0-2547 GCA_049975465.1 Kosmotogaceae bacterium
GGCTCGAAAGAAAAATCCTCCTTCTTGCCTTCTTGGCACAATACAACCAACAACCTACTATCGTACAACGTTTTTTGATGGTTTTCATCTCGGTTCTCGCTTATTTAAAGTGTTTTCTCAATGTGCTTCATAAGATTTTCCAGTTCTTTGATTTTTTCTTCAACATCGCCGGTTTCGACAGCTTCTTTTACGCATGTTTCGATGTGTTTGTTTATTGTTGCCGTGTTTGCTCTCTTCAGCAGTGCGATAACAGCCAGTAGTTGTGTTGAGATGTCAATACAGTATCTCTCATTCTCTATCATTTTGATTATTCCATCAATTTGGCCTTTAGCTGTTTTGAGAATGTTTAGCGTTTTTTCATGTTTAACGTGATGGCTTTGGACTTTTTTAATACTAGCTTTTGCTTTCATTCGATACCTCCAAATTCATATCCTGCCTCTTCAATTCTATTTTTTATTATACCTTTATCAACGTTATTATTGATGGTTTTGATATTTGCTGTACCCTCGTTAAGATTTACACTGACTTCTTTGATTTCAGGAATTGATTCAAGAGCTTTTTCTACTCTCTTTCTACAGTGTTCACAAGACATTCCTTTAACGTATATTTTCATCTTTTTCACCTCCAGATGTTTTAATTACTGGTGCTTTCTTAATCTTGCTTTCTTTAGTCTGAGCGCATTTAAAACTACACTGACACTAGAGAAAGCCATTGCAGCACCTGCAATCATGGGATTTAGTTTAAGACCAAAGGCCAGAAAGAAAACACCAGCAGCTATTGGTATGCCTATAGTATTGTAGAAAAATGCCCAGAAGAGATTTTGTTTAACATTCTTTATTGTTGCATGTGAAAGATCAATAGCATTCACTACATCGTTAAGGTCATCTTTCATAAGCACGATGTCTGCTGTTTCTATTGCAATATCTGTACCAGATCCAATTGCTATTCCAACATCGGCTGCAGCCAGTGCAGGAGAATCATTTATCCCATCTCCTACCATCGCGACCTTCCTGTTGTCACTCTTCAATTTTTCCACTTCGCTGGCTTTATCTTCAGGTAATACTTCAGCAATAACTTCATCTATACCAACTTCGCTTGAAATTGCTTTTGCTGTTTGAATGCTGTCTCCGGTTACCATATATGTTTTAATATTTGCTTCTTTTAACTTTTTTATTGCTTCCTTTGATGTTTTTTTAACTACATCCGCTATTCCCAAAACTGCTATTACGTTACTATCGTATTTGGCAGCAATAACCGTTTTACCTTCTTTAGAAAGCTTTTCATATAATTTCTTTATTTCATGATTTTCGGGATCAATAAACTTCATGCTTCCTAATATCATTGTTTTATTATTGATGGTTCCATTTACACCTTTGCCAGGAATTGCTGTGAAATTCTCTACTTCAAATGATTCTTTGTCATAGGCTCTTGTTATTGCTCTGTCAAGAGGATGAGAGCTTTTTGATGCCATTGAAGTAACTAATTTCATTATTGTTTCTTTGTTTGTATCGTTTAAAGGAATAACATCGGTAAGTTCTGGTCTTCCTTCTGTAATGGTTCCGGTTTTGTCAAGAACCACCGAGTTAATTCTATGGGTAATTTCGAGTGCTTCACCATTTTTGAAGAGGATTCCCATCTCGGCTCCTCTTCCAGTACCTACCATTATTGCAGTAGGAGTAGCCAGTCCAAGAGCACATGGACAGGCTATAACAAGTACTGCGATCATCATAGTTAAGGAAAAAACGAAACCAAAACCCATTAGTAACCATACAAGGAAAGTTATAGCTGCAATTCCCAGAACAACAGGTACAAAATAACCACTAACAATATCTGCCAGTCTTGCAATTGGAGCTTTAGATTCCTGTGCGTTTTCAACGAGTCTGATAATTTTAGCAAGAGCTGTTTCATTCCCAACTTTTGTAGCTTTAACTTCGATTGCTCCGCTTATGTTGATTGTTCCACCAATGACTTTATCTCCTTTTTCAATATCCTCAGGCATTGATTCTCCGGTGATCATTGATTTGTCGACAGAACTTTGACCTGAAATGACTTCTCCATCTGTAGGTATGGACATTCCTGCCTTCACTAACAATTTATCCCCAACCTCGATTTCTTCAGAAGGTATTTCTATGTATTCACCGTTTCTTTTAACAAAAGCTTTTTTTGGAGCCAGATCCATGAGTTTCTTTATGGCTTCAGATGTACGACCTTTTGAATAGTTTTCAAGGTACTTTCCAAGAGAAATCAATGCGATTAGAACACCTGCAGTTTCATAATATAGATCAAAGGCGTATTGTGTATTACCAAGTGTGATTTGAATAGTGGAAAAAATACTATAAATTACAGCAGCTCCTGTGCCCAGTCCAACCAGAGTATCCATATTTGGATGACCTCTGAATAAAGAGGGTATTCCTTTTATATAGAAATTTCTTCCTGCAAATATTATGGGAGTGGTTAGAAGGAGCTGAGCGATAGCAAAATTCAGAGGAGCAGTATCTGGCGAAATAAAAGCAGGAAGCTGTAATCCTAACATGTGTCCCATAGATA
>JBNGCV010000153.1:0-2482 GCA_049975465.1 Kosmotogaceae bacterium
GTTGTACGTTACCAAAACCTTTAAAACACGAGAACCGAGAGTCCGAGAAAAAACCTTATACCAAAACACGTTGTGCGTTGTCGGTTGTTCGTTGTACGTATTAGTGACGCACAACCTACCACGGACTACGTACAACGGTTTCAAAGAGGGCTGCCGAAGGCTGGGTGTGTTAATTTCGTGCCTCGTTTCGTAAATCGATAACCAACTAAAACGAAACTAAAAACGTAATCTTAGAGTATATTATTTAAATATAAAGAGACCATGTAAACGTCATTAATTATACTGCAGATCATTAAATGCTTTCAACCTATTCTTTTTCATAGCGAAACCAGATTATCTACAGGAACGCGTTTTAAAGTATTTCCTTCTGTTTCATACAAAAAACCTTCATGAATTAATGTATTTCTCGTACCTCTGTTGTAGGTTCCCGATAACGATAAAATGGTTTTTTCCAGAACTTCATTTCTCTACAAAATGGACTTACCGTTTTCAGGTGATCATTGAACATCTCGCCATTGCTATTTGATCAAGTCCAAGATTAGTAAAAAGATCACTACAATAACGTTGTACAGTGTTAGTTTTATGTTGTCATAACCGTTCTTTGCATTTGATCTTTTCTGTTGGACTCTCAGCTTCTCGTCCTTTTGGTCTTTCTTGTTTTATAAGGTTTTTAAGAACTTTCCTGGGTTCTCGGACTCTCGGCTTCTCGTCTTCTGTGGTTTTTCGTTTTCTATATTTTATGAACCATGAAGCTCCCCTTATCAACACCCAGATAGTTTGCCATAACGTTGCATTTAGCCATGAACAAAAAATAAATAGATCTATCAAAACCGCTCATGCTTTCAAAATTGCCCTGCCCTTTAGCTATAACTACATCTGCATCATTCAACAGACGTTTAAAATTAACACTCATAACATTCTCGATAACGCCTGGTGCATCACTACCACTATCTATAATCGTTGAACAATTCTGAAGTCCTGATCTAACAGCTGTTTCATAAATAACATCGTTTAGCACAGGTTTATTTCTAACAGCGTAATATACATTTTCTACATTTGCTGTTTCTATAAGCAATCTATCAAGAACCGTCTCTCCACAATTATCTCCAACATACAACAATGTTTTTGCGTTCCTAAGTTCCCGGGAAAGATCTGATATGTTATCAATGGCAAAGGTTGAGCTTAGAACTCTCTCTACGGTTTTTTCTACATCGATATCATGCCCCGGTGCTATATCGATAATATTACCTGCAACAGCGAGTTTTATAGCTGTACGGAGACGATTTTCAGAATTTTTCACAATACTCTCAAAAAAACCATATTTTTGTAGCATGTAATCAATTGCAAATTCATTCTCTTCTCTGTTTAAATCGTTTTTCAGATATTCCCTTAATAAGTCACCCGCCTCTTTACCAAGATGGACAGGTGTAATATTTGTTAATTCTAATTCAACTATTCTTCTTAGAAAATTGTTCAAAATTTTCCACTGCAAATCATCATTCATTTCAGCATCTTTCATTATTCTTATAGCTGTATTTATATTACAAGGAATACATTCTGGAGCATTAATAATAAGTCATCACCTCAATTTTAGTTTGTCTGTCTTTGCTGTAAAAAGATACACATCCTCAGTTTTTTCACGATACTCAAAACCGTTTTCAATAAATGGCTTCAAATCAATATCAGTAGCAAGCATTAAATGTGTCTTTTTATAACCATTTTTTATTGCATAATCAGTAATTGCTTTGACTGTATCGTAATCTACAGTGCTAATCTTCACAGGTGAAATTTCAAGAGTTGTTCTTTCTTTATGATTTTCAGATAATAAAAATTCATTTTCGTTTATCATGACCTTCGAGATTTTTGGAAATCTATCTTCAACTAATTTTTTGCCTTCAGGAATAGCAAACCAGTCGTTCCAGACGGTCCTTTCGCACTTTTCATTTGAAAAGGGCAGAAGTTGAAGATCGTTATAATTATTTCCTAATTTCACATTTTCTAAATCAATAGCCAGATTGGTAAATGTTTCATACCTTATGAAACCAAGTTTCTCATTCAAATTGATAGAAGCTTTGTTGCGATAATATGTCGAAAAGAACAGCTCGTTGAGACCTTTATCGATAGCAAAACGACACATATTCTCTACCATCTTTTTGCCCCAGCCTTTTCCCGTAAACTCCGGATCTACTCGCAGTGCTTCTAGCCATCCTGAATTCTCATCAATTAAATATAGATTGGCGAGGGCTATTAATTTATAATGTTTCTCAATTCCTAAGAATTTGCACCTACTATCCTTAACTAGCTCTCCAAACACACCGGGAATATAATCGTTACCTCTCCAGATATTTTTTGTCATTTCATAAACGCGTTCTTTATCAGAATATTCAAGCTTTCTTAGCTTAATATCTGACAATATATAACCTCCTGATCTTACAATTGATAAAAGCATTTATAAAATAATTGTTTACGTGCTGATCAAACA
>JBNGCV010000154.1:0-2449 GCA_049975465.1 Kosmotogaceae bacterium
TACACCACTTATTATTTGAAAAAGCGTCTTTGCTGCAAGTTCTCCCATCATTTTCATATTTTGAGATATTGAAGTAAGAGAAGGAAACAAAAAATCAGATAGTTTTATGTTGTCATAACCGACAACCTTTACATCGCCTGGTACCTCATAACCTTTTTCTAAGAGTCTTCTAATTGCTCCAATAGCCATGAGATCTGAAAAACAGAAAAGAGCATCAAATTTCTTTCCGCTTTCAAGAATCTTATCAACAGCTTTTACACCACCATCAAAAGAATTATCGGTTTTTATCACTGATTTCTCGAGTCCATTTCTTTTTAGTGTTTCTTGATATGCTCTTAATCGTTCAGAATAAGAAGATTTTCCGCCTTTACCAGTTATATGACATATTTTACTGCATCCTATTTTTATTAGATATTCAACAGCTGTGCTAGCTCCTTCGTAATTGTCAGAGAATACTGAGTATAGATCAGTTTCGTTTTCTACATCCTCTCCTAAAAGCACAACATCTATGTCATATTCTTTAAATGTTTTTAATAGAGACCTATCATGTGAACCTTCAAATAAAATAAGTCCATCAATCAAGCCAGAATTGACATAATCAAGAAATAATGACCTGCTCTGTCCATCGGACATATTAAAAAGTACAGTTCTGTAATCTTGACTTCTAAACCACTCTGAAGCGCCTCTAACACATTCACCATAAAATGGAGGTATGAAGAAATCTTGATTTGATTTCACGATCAGTCCAAAAGTTTTTGATCTGCTTCCAGCCATAACCCTAGCGATAAAGCGAGGTTTATATCCATGCTTTTTCATTGAATTTAATATGCGAAGCAGTGTACTTCTTTTTAATTTTTCGGGGTTGTTTATTGCTCTTGAAACTGTCATCTTTGAAACCCCTGCATCTTCTGCTATTTTAGAAATGGTTACCTTTTTCTTACCCATATCTACCTCCGATGTTACCGATAACATTATTCCATAAATTTCATTGATTTTTCAAATTAATTGTGAATAGAAGAGCACTACTTAGAAGGAATTAAAAGTGATTACACATTATATGCTTTACATAATCCATAATAAAAGCAAATTAAATTACATTTGGACAGTTGTTACCAAAACTGCAGGTTTAGATCCTAAAAATTACATATTTATTTGTATCCATTCTTTAGTATCATTGTATATTTTAGTGACTAGATTATCTGGATTAGAATCATCGTAATATTTTTCAAAAATGTACTTACAGTTTTTCTTCTTTATATTTTCGATTTCTCTGGTTCTTGCCTTGGTAGAAAGAAAAAGGTAATCTAAGGCATAACGAGGTTTTGTTTTATTTTCATGCTTCAAAATATATAGAAATTCCCCATCAGGAACGCCGTATAAACTACTGCCAGAAACGTAATTTTCATAAGGAGCAAATTGAACGGGAAAAGCAAGCGTTCTATTTATTGCTTTTCTTATATCACAGTCCATTATTTCATCCTTGTATTCAGATATATTGAATGCATGTATTTTAAGTTCAGGAATTTTAGATAGGTTAATCACAGGAAAATATTTTTCTGTTAAGTCTTCCAGCGCTTTATGTGAAAGGACACCTCTCATAGGATCACCTATTCTGTATAAAGTCCTTAATATTTCAACTATACCGGGAAGCGCATAACCTTCAGGGTTGTAAAAATCTTTTTTGATATCCTTCCAGATTCTTCTCATTATATTGAATGCTCTATCTGGAGAATCATAATACTTAGTGAAAAATATTGGGACGCAAGAAAACCCTGTGCAATGAATTTCTTCGAATTCTATATTATTTTCTTGAAATGCTTTTAAGGCTCCTGTAATTGAAAAATAAAGAACTGAATTACCTCCGAAGGATATTTTCAATACTGTCTCTCCTTTTGTCAATATGGTTTAGTGCTTCATTATAAATTTTTTCGTAATTTTCGAAATCGTACCATTGATAGTTGACAGAATGGCTTATCACCAGATTACTTTGTGAACGTTCTTCATCAATTATGTAGCGCTCTTTCCACCGATCGAGAAAGTAAAGAAGTTCAAGCTGATCTTTAGGATGATCATTTTTTTCTTTAATGAAATCACTCGAAATTACAAAATCAGCTCCCAGTTTTCGCGCTTCGTCAGTTGGTGCAGGGCATGTAACTCCACCATCCACAGTCTCTGTACCAGCAAGCTGTACCGGTTTGAACACCGCAGGCACTGATGAACTTGCCATAACTGTTTCAACCAGAAAGCCTTCTGTAATCAGCATGCTCTCTAAGGAAAGAATATCAAATACCACAATACCAAGCTTGGTATTGCAATCAGAAAACGTCTTTTTGCCAAATAGCCTTTTAAAAAAAGGATAGTATTCCTCACTGCTTACAAGTGATCTGTTCAATATACTCCACAGGTTGGGACCTTCCATTCTCTTAAGATATTTCTTCATCATGGGAAG
>JBNGCV010000155.1:0-2425 GCA_049975465.1 Kosmotogaceae bacterium
ACTGCTGATTGCTGTGGAAATAAAAGTACCCTGATCTGAAATAATTTTTATTCTTACATCTTTATTTTGGGCCAGTATCACTTCCAATTCTTCTCTTGCTGATTGAGCTGCCTGAAGAGTATTTGATCCTGCTTCTTTATATACGTTTATTGTTACAGCGGCTTCTTTGTCAGAAAAATTATTACCGGAAAAGGGGAGAGCACTCAGGTTTATTTCGGCAATATCTCCCAATATAAGAGGGATGCCGGAAGGATTGGGAATGGGAAGCTGCAACATGTCCTGTAAATTCCGTACGGGAAACTCCACTGTTAATTTATGAATGGCATATCCTGATTTAACATCGTATGAAAAGGATTTCCCCGGTAAATTTTCGATAATTGCTTTTTGTATATCATCATACTTCAGCTTGTAGGTTTCCAATTGTTGATTATCTATGGTAATCTGAATTGCCTGTTCGGGCCTGCCGCTAATCGTAGCACCGGCAACGCCATTCAGTTGCGACAATCTGGGTTTGATAACATCCTCTGCAAAATTGGATAAAGCGATCAGATCCATATCACCGGCGAGGGTAAAACGAAGCACGGGCAAAGAGGAAGGGTTAAAATCCATGATTGAAGGTCTTTCCACACCTTTTGGGAATCGGTCCATTGTCTCGTCAATTTTTTCCCGAATTCGGAGAAAGGAATAACGTACATCACTTTTCCATTTGAAGCGTAAAGTAATAATACCAAGTTCATCCCGTGACCATGAGACCATTTCTCGAATTCCCTCAATGCCCGATAGTGCCTCTTCCAAAGGTTGGATAACCTCTTTCTCCACTTCTCTGACACTGCTTCCAGGATACTTGCACAAAATCAAAAACTCAGGGTATTCAATGTCCGGTAAAAAGCTGTACTGGAGCTGGCGTCCTGACTGAACTCCGATAAGTATCAATGCCATAGTAATCATCAAAACGGAAATTGGTTTTCGGATAGGAAGCATCTTAGTTCGCCCGTTGTTTTACTTTAACATTGTGTCCAAGTGAATAATGACCACCAGTAATAACGGTGTCTCCTTCAGACAAACCGCTGATAATTTCGATAAATTCACTATTTCCAAATCCAGTTTTAACATATTGCCACTTCGCTATGCCATCCTTCACTATAAACACCAGATCCCGGTCGTTTCGTGATAACATTGCTGATCTTGGGATGTAGATTCTATTTCCATAAATGTTTTTAACCAGTTTAACACGCACATGCTGTCCGTCTTTTAGAATCTTGGTTTGATTTTCAATGTGTGCCAATACCGTACCGGTATGGCGTTCAACATCAATCGTCGGTAATATATAGCTTACGTGGGTTTTTTGCTGTCCGTCAAACAGTATCTGAATCTCTGAACCGACTTTGATATGATGCAATTCATTTTCGAGGATATTAACGCTTAGGTTCATTGTTGATAAATTTGTCATCTTACACAAGGGTTGACCCACTTGAACCAACGCCCCGACATAGATATCCATATCGGATATAATACCGGAAAAGGGAGCACGAATGACACAATATTCGATTTGTTTTTCATATGTTTTTAATTGCTGATAGAGCGTCAGGATATCGAGTCTTGCCATCATAACTGTTAATTTTACATTGTCATTATCCGGCAGTGCTTTTATTGAAAAGTTTTGTCTGTCTATCGTTTTCAGATAAGAGTTCCAAACCGCCGCAGTCTCTGCCTGGTTTTCTGATTCCAGTTCCAAAATCAGATCAGAAACCGCTTTGACAAATTTACTCTGTATCATAGCCCATTCATTACGGAATGATTCCGCATCAAGAATAAAGAGGGTGTCGCCTTTATCAAATTCCTGGCCATCTCTTGCTCTGATTTCCAGCACATTACTGGAAACTCTGCTTTCAATAATACCTTTCTCACTTGCCATACAAATTGCCGTTGTCTCGATATATTCATATAAGTCGCCTCGATGCACTGCTTCCATGTCAACGGAAACTCCTGGGCTATATGTATCCTTTACCTTCTCAATATCTACAGTTTTGTCTTTTTCGCAGGCAATTACTATCAGACAAAGACTGATCAACAATGCTCTTCTCATGTGTCTCCTTTTTAGTGCTGCTATCTTAATTCTCATGGACAATTTATGGTGTTTGTTACAAGTATATACATAATTCTACTTAGATAAAATACCAATCTTTTATCTAAGTTTATGGCCGACAGGAATTAAATAAAACATGTTAATGAAATTGGCAATATTGTGGGAACCTCTGACTTGCTGTTTTGCTAATTGCATTTTTTTATACCTTCGGTCAAATTAACCATCAGGTATCTCCATGTTGTCCGGAAGAATTCAGAAAAAGGCATCATATCTCATCCTCCAGCAATTCAATATACCCTAAACGGAAATACTCCTCATCGTAATACACAAGATAGAGCC
>JBNGCV010000156.1:0-2383 GCA_049975465.1 Kosmotogaceae bacterium
TTCTCAGGTAATTCATCTACAATAACTTTTATAACTTTCATTCATCCTCACTTTCAGACAATTGTAATTTTAAACACATAGTAACATCCACATTTACATAAGTAACGCCACTTCCAGCGTGATATGTAATTTGGTTCAATTCTTCTTCCGCAATATAAACATTTCATTCATCCTCGCTTTCGCGTTATCTTCGCCACATCATTCAAATCATACGGATTCAATTTTCTCAAATCGTACTCGCTTTGTGTCATAGGATTGCTTTCAGGTGGGCTTATCATAATATCAACGCCTGCACTTATAAGCCTTCCGCAAAGTCCGCAGGTTCGATTGATATAATTTTCTAAATCATGCTTGTCAAATTCATGAATCTGCCCACATTCACAAGTTACAAGTATTTTACGGTAATCAATTTTCCATTCGGGTATCATTCTTCCTCACTTTCACCTTCAAACCCGCCAAACAATATTGTTGCCGTTTGTACTATAAGCTTATATGACGACCACAACATTACAACTATGACAACTACCTCATGCCAATTCATTCTTCCTCATTTTCGTTTTTTATCCCTAAGATTTCCATAAGGTATTGTTTTGGATTATCTGTATCAATTCTCGGATAGTTACCAACCATCACTGTAAATATGTTTTGAGTGCGTGCTGCATCACACTTCACAAAACATGAAAATCCCCTGAGTGCGACAAGTTTCATTAAATGCTCTAGTGGGTATTTCAACACGTCCACATAGACAGATACCAGTGTTTTGTCAGGCAACTCCATTAAATCCATAGGATTATTTGCCGCTGTTGAATATTTTCCAGTTAAGTCTTTCATTCATCCTCACTTTCCTCTTGGTCGAATATGTCGAATACGTTTGGTGGCTGATAATGCACCCAACGAACAATGTCATCTCGATATATTAAATCACCATCATCTTCGGGCGAACAATTGATTTCAGCAAACACATCAGCTGCCTTGCAATAATAAACGTGAATTATCTCAACAAAAACAACTTCTTTTGTACTCCCTCTATCCACTTCTATAAGATATTCCCCCTCTGGAATACAACCCAAGTCACGGTAAGAGTGCCATTTTATGTCTTTCATTTATCCTCACTTTCGATATTCTTTGGCTTTAGCGAAACCCCACCTTCTGAAAAGTTAGCGACTTCTCCGCCAGCCTTTTCCCATGCGGTTTTTGCTCTTTTGACAAGAACTGTTTGCATGTCCATAAAGACCCTTGCAAGCTGAAATTCTTTGTCTGTTGATGTACTATCGCCTTTGATGAATGCTTCAACCCCAATAGCATTTTTCTTGTCCGGCATTTCTTTTTCGTTAATTTCAACAATTACATGAATCATCACTCCTCCTTATCTTCAGGGATAATGACAGCATACCATCAATTCCAAAAATCTATGGTCACCGTTTGTAATGTAGTCGCTATTTCCTCTGACTTCTTTCGAGCCATCGTTTAATTTTAGTAGCCACTGAGTTATTAAACTTCTTGTCATATTCTTTATGAATAAGACACCTCATTAATTCGCTTCTGTTCTCTTCCTCATTGTCATCTTTTGTTAATTGTTTTAATTCGTCAATGGTGTCCTGGTCTACCCGTAGGGACAACATTATAGGATACTCCCTAGCCATATTTTTCTCTCCTTAATCTAAAGATGATATACATGATCACAATAACGGGATATAAAAGAAGCATAATGAACGCAGATAACCCATTGGTTTTTATTGCCTCTTCTATCAGGTCGCCTTTCTCAAGGGTATCTATTATCAGCAAGATAATAACCCCTACAACGAAATAGCCAACTATCCATATTCCAGTTCGTATCATGTTTGCTCCAATAGCCCGTTTGCTTTGAGGTACTCATATCCCTTATCGGTAATATGATAATCCCTTGCAGCCCCCTTGGTTCGTGGGGGAGAGACAAGCTCTTTGTCTACCAATTCTCTTAGATGCTTATGCACCGTGGCGTAGGCTTTGTCTACTCCCTCACTCATTTCAGGGATGCTTGGATTTCCTTCATAAAGCATCTTTAATATAACAACCTTTTCAATATCCATATTTACTCCTTGTCTTTAAACATTTCGTTTCTCATTACCCGACTATCCTCCAATACATCTAGTAACTTTGCTGACCAGATAACCTTCCCAAAAGTCATTGAGGTAAATGCATTGCTAAGTTCATCACTCTCAATGGTTATCACAACTTGCAGGTCGGCTTCCTTTATTATTGACAGGAACTCCTCAAGATCTACTTTCTTTGGGTTCCCAATCGCAAGGTTTAAATATGCCTTGAGATTTCCTCCCTCAATATAGCCTATGTTGGCTGTATCTATTATGACAATTCGTTCTTTTTCTTTTTTCATAGTCCTCCT
>JBNGCV010000157.1:0-2380 GCA_049975465.1 Kosmotogaceae bacterium
GTGTGATGAAAAATGCCAAATCATGAAAGCGAACAGAAAATTCTGTGAAATTTTCGAATATTCTGAAGAAGAACTTATCGGTAAGAATATTGATGACATTCTTGCAAAAGATGAAAAATTAATAGGTGAAGCCAGATACATAACGGAAGAAACAAGAAAAGGCAAAAAACTAACATATACAACAGTCAGACAGAAGAAAGATGGAACGAAGATATCGGTTTCAGTATTAACATCTCCTGTCTATTTTGATGAAAAATTTGTGGGTGTTCTGGGGATTTATCGTTTGATTTCAGAAATGCAGGAATCACAAGAATTAATGAGAGAAGAATTCAAAAAAAGCAGAGCTATATTGCGAGCATTACCAGATATTATATTTGTTATGAATCGCAAAGGATATTTTTTGGATTTTGAAGCGAAGTCATACAAAGATCTTAATATTCCACCTGAAAAGATAATAGGTTCTAATATCAAAGATGTAGGTTTTTCCAGAGATCAAATAGAAATGATATTCTCAAAAATCAATGAAGCTTTTGATACAGGTGATATCCAGCAACTTGTTTACGATCTTGAAACTCCTGTGGGAAGGAGATTTTACGAAGTAAGATTTGTTTTGATCGATAAAGAAAGAATTCTGTCAATTACCAGAGACATTACGAAGAGAAAAGAAACTGAAAAGCGACTGAAAAAGTGGGCTGACTTTAACAGAATACTTCTCAATATTGTGAATGATGTTCTTAACTCTGGATTAAATGAAAATATCTATGAACGACTCCTCGAAAAATCAATAAATGTTATCAAAGGAGCGCAGGCAGGTTCCGTACTTGTAAAGGATAAAAATGATTATTTTAGATATAAAGCTACTGTAGGATACAATTATGAAAAACTTAAAGACATTTACTTAAAACCCGAAGAACTTGTTCAGGGAAATGATAAAAATGTAAAAGTAGTGACCGATTTTTCAAGGGATGAGGAGTTTAATGAAGAGCGGAAAAAGCGATTTTTAGAGTTTGGGAAAATAAGGAAGATTAAATCAATGCTTTCTGTTCCCATAACTATTGATAATGTAGTTGCTGGTTTTTTTACACTTGATAATTTTGAAGAAAAGAAGGCCTTCGATTATGATTCGATACAGATGGCTAAAATCTTTGGGCAACAAGTTGGTATCCTTATAGAAAGAATAAGACTTGAAAAAGCTCTACACGAACAGAGTGAGCAGCTACTTTTTTTGTCAAAGCATGATCCGTTAACAAATCTTCCAAACAGAAGAATGCTTACTGAACAGGCCAGACAATATATTGCGCTGATGAATCGCAATAATTCAAGCCTAAGTTTACTGTATCTTGATCTTGATGGGTTTAAGGCAGTAAATGACAAGTATGGACATAATCTTGGAGATATTGTCCTGAAAAAACTCGCAAAGAGATTCACCAACTTTTTGAGAGAGAGCGATGTTGTGGCAAGGCTGGGAGGTGATGAATTTCTATTTCTACTTCCAGATACGGATATACATAAAGCTGAAAATGTTATTGAGAGGCTTAAGAAATTAATAGAAGAACCTTTTGATGTAGAAGGTAAACAATATAATATTTCAGGAAGCATTGGTGTTTCTACTTTCCCTGAAGATGGTAAATCTTTTTCGGAACTGTTATCCTGTGCTGACAGAAGGATGTATGGAGAGAAAGAAAAAAAGTTCAAAAGTCGTTTCTTTTATCATAAATAACTTTTCTTATTAATAGGTAAACTGCGAAGGGTACTAATGATACACCCAATCCTGCGTAGTTATATAACATATCCACTGGGTCATAAACTCTGTATGAAACGATACCCTGTGCCATCTCTAGTAAAAAAGGAGTTACAAACAGCGAAGCGAGTAATATCACTTTGTATCTTAGAGAAATTTTCAAAAGATTGAGCAGGATGAAAACAATTCCACCACAAAAGAAAACAAAAAAGTGGGAAACCTTATCTGCATTGGTTCCAAACCTTTCCAGACTTATAGGGGCAAAATATATGTACGTAACTGTTGAGAAATAAGCTATTACGAGTAATGATGCAATTATTTTCTTCATAACAATATTCTATCGTAAAAATTGGCTTTGATGAATGCTCACTTCAATTTGAGAATATCTAATTAACAGTGCTGAAAAAGGAGTGCTTCAAATAAATACAGCTTTTATAACTAACCTGTTTTGAGGTTAAGGCAGCCTAGATATGAGTAAAATGAAAAATTATAGAAGATTTTTCTTGCTAAGTTAATGATTCAAAAAGTAAGTAGTCTTTATAATCCTTCAAATTATAAACTTCACTCATTAAATTCATTCCAAAATTCTGGTTGTGTCAAGTACCTGCTGTAAAAATGACCTGAATCCTAAAATAGGTT
>JBNGCV010000158.1:0-2355 GCA_049975465.1 Kosmotogaceae bacterium
GATTTTATCATTCTATCTCTTCTATATTTTAACGATAGAGTAGTTCCTTCGCCCCAGGTTTTTTTATTTTCTATTTCTGATATAATCGAGTCAATAGTTAAATCATGGGTGTTGACTGTTGTATATCCATATCCAACATAATAGGGTATATGGGAATCACTTCCTCCAGTGCCACCTAGATTAAATTTTTTAGCTATTTTAGCTGTTTTTAGATTTGATTGAGGAACACTGCAGGAATTAAAAACCTCAATCGCAGATATTTTATTCTGAATTTTTCTCAAACCTTCTTTCTTTATGCCAGACATGCTACGATATAAGTGAGGTATTATAGGAGTTCCACCCAAATTTAATATCTCATCTATAGTTTCGTTAACAGATAAATTCTTAGGGATGTTATCTTTTACGTTCAATGCTATTATATGTCCTTCAAGAGCTGATATTTCAACTCCCGGTATAACAACAAAATCTTTTGGAGCTACTTTTAATGCATTTAATGCTCCATCAATGTTGTTATGGTCGGTGATTGCCATTCCGTTTAATTCTCTGTCCTTTAGGATTTTTATAATTTCTTTTGGGGATCCGGCTCCATCTTCTGAATATTTTGAATGAATGTGTAAATCTAGTTTTAACATTTGTACTCCTAGTTTTTTCTTAGAGAAACTAATTAGTATTAAAAACTTACTCTTTTAAGATATTCCTCGAAATAAATAACATCCTAAGATTTTCTGAGTCGATCCTAGGGATAGATCATTTTCAACCAAAGCCTACTCGATCGTCCCCCGCGGATATCTCCCAAATTTTGACAGGTTATCTATAATGGAAAAACAAAAAATTTTTATGAGATTCAACAGCCTGTTTCTACCTAGTGGAAGATCTAATTCAGCAGCTTCAGCAGGCGTTTTACCTAAACCTTGATGTGTTCTGACAAAATTGAAGATTATACGCATTAGCTCACCAAAAGCCTCCCCTGATTCAGGACTTTTGAATCCTCTCGTCACTTTATATCTTTGTCTAAAATCCTCATTATGCCTTTCTATAGCATTGTTGTTATGCTCAAGGCCATATTTCTTGCAGGCAATTGGGACACCATGAACCAACGTTGCAAACCTATAAAAATAGTAAGTGAAACCTATCTTGTAGCCTTCGAATTTATCTGAAACAAAGACTATAAGCTTTCTTTCCGTAACTGGTTTCTCTTTCTCCTTTTTCCAAACTCCCTTAACTTGATCTCCTATCTTATCCTTTAATTTCTTGAAATGTTCTCTGCATTTTTTCCTGGTTCTATGCTTTGTAAAAGTAGTCGCAAGATCGTACTTGGTTCCACTATCTACTGAATTAACGGAGTAATACCTTTTACCCTTCACTTTTACATATATTTCATCTGTATGAACCCTTCCTTTTATCCTGGGTCTCAACTTGCTCTCAAAGTTTGAGAGCAAATCCGCATATTTTCTCACCCAGTAAAGAATGGTACTGTCATAAAGATAGAATCCTTCATGCTGCCATATGTAATCTCTTACTTTGCTGAGAGAAAGACCTTCTTCATACAAATGCACTGCTTTTACAATGATTTCCTTGGGATAGGTCATTCCCTGGAAGCCATTGTGCTCTACAAAATATTTTTTACATCTGTTGCACCAATACTGTTGCTTTGTCATATATTTATTCTTATGAGTGCCTCTTTTCACTACCCTGTCATCTTTTTTACAATGTGGACATTTCATCCCAATCCCAATAAGAATATCTCTTGGAATTATTTATATGTTACAAATTCAGAGGAATATCTTTTTTTGATAAACTTTATATTATAGAATAAGATAATGGTTAGACATTAGGAGGAAACAAATGGCTATAGGCTTTGTATTGATTAGTGCAGCACCTGCACATGAACATGATGTATATAATAAACTTTCAAAAGTACCAGAAATAGTTGAACTACATCCACTTTTTGGAGAATATGATCTTATAGCCAAGATAAAAGCAGACGACTTTGAAAAGCTTGGCAGAATCGTAGTAGACAAAATAAGATCGATAGACGGTGTAATAGACACAAAAACTTTAACAGGAACTAAATTTTAATTGAGGTGAGAAAAATATGTTGAGTATATTTCTAAGTATGTTGACGCTTGTATTTGCAATCGCAAGTATCATAGCTGGACTTTTTACCGCATATTTTGGTTCAGGTAAGAGTCGAGTTGTCGGTGGAATACTAATAGTAATAGGTTTGCTAGTTTTCGGAATATTTATGTGGGGCGCTGGTTGGCTTTCAGGAATGATAAGTAGGCCAACTGGAGCTTTAGAATTCACTCAAATAGCAGACAGCATAATAGCAATTGTAGGTGCAATAATTGGAGC
>JBNGCV010000159.1:0-2343 GCA_049975465.1 Kosmotogaceae bacterium
ACCTTATCGCTGGAAATCTAGATTATGGCTTACCCACATAAAACAGCGAGGAACCATATTTGATGAACTCAAAAACAATATTCAAACTGCGCTCTAAATTCCTCTCTCCTAATTCCAAACTGGAACTCTGGTTGAGAACGCAATATCACCGCCTTAACAAAACCCGACTTTTTTTCAGATATCAAGATTGGATGGCAAAAAGATCCTATCGTATTCGGCGCTCTGAACAAAGGAAACAAACTTTAAATGGCCCCCATACATTTGATAGACAACTCAAGATTACATTCCTAGTTTTTTACCCTGATAACAACAAAAAAGAACTTCTCAAGACCTTGAAATCAATCCAGGATTTAGAAGTAAATTCTTGGGAAATCATCATTTCTTCTGATCAAAATGACAGTAAAAATCTTGTACCCAAAGAACTAAACCAAGATTCACGCGTAATGGTTTCAACATTAGACACAGAGCGTATTTTCAATTTACTAACCGGGGATTATGTTTTAATCTGTGAAGCAGGTGATATTTTTTTCAAAGATTTATTATCTTACTTTATAAAAAACCTTTCTGATGATGAAAGTGTGGATTGGTATTATTATGATTGCGAATATTTCGATGAAAACTCACGGGAAATCACCCCCCTGTTTAAACCTCCCTCACTCTCTCCTGAATTACTGTTATCAATAAATTACCTTTCTCGAGGTTTGATAGCTGCATCATATCTTATCGAGAATAGCAATTCGAACGTTCTTGAGAACAATTTCTTAGATTTGGAATACGATCTGGCTCTAAAACTATGCGAAAACAATGGAACAATCAAACACATCCCACAAATACTTGTTAGGCAAACTTGCTTATCTAAACCGGATACTCAAAAAAAACAGGAGATTGCAATTTCGCATTTAGAACGACTTGGGTTAAAAAATGTATCCGCTCAACCCAAACCCTTTGGCACCCGTTTTACCTGGTTTTCGCCAAATCCATCTGTAGCTATAATCATGCCCTCAACTAACAACAGGGATCTACTTGAGCCATGTCTAAAATCGCTTTTCAATAACACAAATTATAATAATTTTTCAGTACACATCATTGATAATGATAGTGATGATCCAGATACCCTTTCTTTTTATCAGGAAATCAAATCAAATCCAAAGATCGAAATCCATCCCTACCATAACGAATTCAATTACTCTGAAGCCAATAATCTGGGTGCTGCCCAATCGGATTCTGATTTGATATTATGTTTGAATGATGATATGGAAGTTCACAACCCGGAATGGCTGTCAGAACTCGTCCAATGGGCAATACGACCTAAAATCGGCGTGGTCGGTACGAAGTTAATTCGGGAAAATCATATCATTCAGCATGCGGGCATCATCATTGGATTGAACGGATTTGCTGGCCACATCTATCTGAATACACCAGAACACTATTGTGGTCTATTTGGTTCAGTTGATTGGTATCGAGACTACATGGCTGTGACCGGTGCGTGTCAAATGATGCGGCGGGATGTTTTTGAAGAAGTCCAGGGCTTTGACGAAGGGTACAAGCTTGCTTTTGGTGATATTGATTTATGTCTTCGAATACGTAATTTAGGCTATCGTATTGTATACACACCCTTTGCAAGTATCTTCCACTATGAAGGCCAATCGCGTGGTTATGCTACCCCTAAAGAGGATATTATCAGGGGCTTTAATGAAATGAAATCAGCCTTGTTCGTCAAAGACCCATATTTCCCCCCGAACTTGACGTACACTCGTATCCCAAAATATATCCGGGAACCCAGATCACTGGGTGAACAAGAAAATTTAATGGAAATTCGCAAAAATTTTTACTTAAAAAGTGATTAGCGTTCAATTGACTAATGAGATTTGCTTACAAAACTAACTTGCGGTTTTTTTATTTTCCATATGTTGATAATAAAAGTCTCAAGCCTCATTTCGCCATAGTGGATTTAAGAATGTTCAATTTTCAATAAATCATCAATAAAAAAGCTCAACTCATAATATTTTATGTCGCAGAATTTTCATAATTCCACTCTAAAGAATTATGCATTCAGGACAGTCAAAAGTCTCTAATAGGTTAAATTTCTAAATTTGTTCCCGCAAGCTTTTCAATAACACCCAAAACAGCTGAGTTATCCAGATCAGCCATACCCATTTCAAGCATGGCGTTATATAGCTGCGCATGAACAGCAGCAGAAGGCAGTGGAATGCCGTATTCGCGAGCAGTATCCATCACAATACCTAAATCCTTGGCTTGCATATAAGCTTTGAAACCTGGTGCACGATTTCCTTCAAACAAACGCTGTGGTTTGTTATCCAAAGTCCAACAAGCGGCAGCACC
>JBNGCV010000160.1:0-2337 GCA_049975465.1 Kosmotogaceae bacterium
TAATTGTTTTTGGTTGTTTTATATTGTTTTCAAGACTTTTAAAAAGGAGGCATTGACATGCCAAATGTAAAAGAAGTTGGAGAGGTTTATATTTGTGAGATATGTGGTAACGTTGTTGAAGTTAAGGAAGCTGGAGGTGGAGAACTGGTTTGTTGTGGTGAACCAATGAAATTAAAAGAGTAAAAAAACTTCACTTATTAATAAAAACTATTTTCGTTTTCAATAACAGATAAACCTTTATATAATACTTTTGTAAAGTTCAAGTGTGCGTTGGATATTTTGTTCAACACTAAATTTTTTTGCGAAATGTCGAGAATATTCAGCCATCAAAGAACATTTATCATCATCATTTATTAGTAAATTTATTACTTCAGTCATTTTTTCTTTATTTTCACAAAGAAAACCATTTTTGCCATTTTCTATGAAATGGACAAAACTCGGATCATTTTTTGCAACAACTGGCAATCCACAAGCCATAGCCTCAGGAACCATTAATCCAAAACTTTCTGTATGAGAAGCAACTACAGCCAGATCACTAGCATTGTAAGCAAGCGAAACTTCCTCTGGCCAACTCAAATAACCTGTGAAAATAGTGTTTTCTTCAATTTCCATTTCTTTACTCAGGGATTTGAGATTTTCTCTTTCTGGTCCATCTCCGACAAGAAGCAATTTAACGTAGGGATTTACCTGTGTAAGCTTTCTTAAAATAAACAACAGTGTACTGATATCTTTTTCTTTCCCAAGTCTTCCCACAAAGATCAGTACTTTGTCCCTTTCATTGATACCATATTTGTTTCTGAATTCCATTATCTTTTGATTATTATTTTCAGGCATTTTAAAAAACTTTGATAGATCTACACCATTTGGTATTATCTCAATTGGCTTATAAACATTGTATTTTAGTAAAAAATCCTTTGCTTTTTGAGATGGCACTATAAATGCTTCAGCATTCTTACATATCATCTTGACCCAGCTTTTTATGGTACCTTCCGCAAAATATTCAAAAAAAGGAATATAATGAACATATTCTTCATACATCGTATGCATTGTATGTACAATAGGAATCTTGTATCGCTTCGCCACAAAGGTAGCCTGAAACCACATTGAAAATTCTGTATGAGTATGAATTATATCCAGTTTCATTTTTTTTGCAAGTTTCATAATATTGGTAGAAAAAGGTAAACCGATTCTGTGCTGTGGTTCATTAAGAAACTTTATTGAAGATACTCTAAAAACATTATCCATTGGTTTAGCTTCTGGATGATTAACAGTAAAAACATAAACATTTTGATTTTCCTTTGTGAGACCTTCCTGTAAATTCCTCACTACCGTAACAACACCATTGATCTGTGGCACAAATGTATCTGTGAATATTCCAATATTCACCTTTTCACCTCAATATGGACTATTTTATTTGAACAGTTTCTTTTTGAAACGCTAAATTATTTATTCCGTTCCACATACTTTTATTATAACTATGAGTCTAAACAATAAAAAGTACTCTTCCATTAAAATAGTTCTCTTTATAAACGTTAATTTCAAAAGAACATTTTATCATTAATTACTCCATTCACTGATTTGATGACAGTCATAATAAAAAAGAGTATCATATAAGTGAGTTATAATCTTTTTGGAGGTAATATGAATGATTGCATTAGAAAACATCACACTAATTCGTGACAAAAACGTTATTTTAGAAGAATTATCAGCTAAATTCGATAAAGACAAAGTATATGCGGTTCTTGGCAACAATGGTGTGGGAAAATCGTCTCTAGCTTACATTATTATGGGGCTCGAGGATTACCGTAATTATAAGGGCACAATAAAATTTAACGGAAAATCCATTGATAATAAAGACACCTATGAAAGGGCTAATCTAGGAATTACTCTCGGTTGGCAGGAACCTGCGAGATACGATGGTCTTACTACCAGAGAATATCTCAACCTCGGTGGAAAAATAAATGCATCAAAGAAGGAATTAAAGCAGACCCTCGAAATAGTTGGATTGTCTGAACACTATCTTGAAAGGCCGGTTGATGGAACTCTCAGTGGAGGAGAAAGAAAAAGAATAGAACTTGCTTCAGCGATTCTCTTGAAACCAAAGGTTGTAATTCTAGATGAACCTGACTCTGGAATTGACCTCATGTCAACAGATATGATAGAAAGAGTGCTAAACCATCTAAAAAACTCTGGCACAACCGTTATTCTAATCACTCATAGAGAGGAAATTTCATATATGGCTGATGAAGCCTATCTTATGTGCGGCGGAAAAATTATTGCAGAGGGACAGGTAGATGAAATTGTTTCATTTTATAGGGATATGTGCGATGGTTGTTC
>JBNGCV010000161.1:0-2323 GCA_049975465.1 Kosmotogaceae bacterium
CATTTTTTCGTTATCGTTTTTACTTTTTCTGGACAGTTTAATTTTATCGTTTACAACAAAATGAACTTTTATATTGTTTTGTATTATAAACTCACAATTTTTATTTTTTAGTTTCATTAAGAAATAAGCCTTTAATCAGTTTTGATTCTTAATAAGTTTCGTTAGTCAGCCTAGATTGTTCTTTGCTGAAAAACCGAAAAATGTTATTATGTAGTTAATCGATTAACTAATCGTTTAACTTATAGCGGAGGTTTCAGCAGTGGCGAATATGAAAGAAGTAGCAAAGATAGCAAATGTTTCTGTAGCAACGGTTTCAAATGTTCTCAGTGGTAATAAATACGTTAGTCCTAAATTAAAGAAAAGGGTAACAAAAGCCATTGAAGAGCTGAATTACCGCCCAAGCAAACTGGCGAGAAGCTTAAAGCTAAAGAGAACATTTCAACTGGGTTTGCTAATTCCTGACATAACTAATCCATACTTTGCTGAAGTTGCCCGCGGTGTGGAAAGTATTGCTCTGCAAAATGGATATCAAATGTTTTTATGTAATACCGATGGTGAAGCTACAAGGGAACTTTCAATAATCCATTCTTTTATCGATCAGCATGTTGATGGAATAATCAATGTCGCTCCCCGATTGAATGAAAATAAAATGCTCAAAGCTACAGACAACCGACCTATGGTGATTTTGGACACACATTTAAGTTTTACGAACCCATTGATTGATGTAATTTATACAAACAACTTCAAAGGATCTGCTGAACTAGCTGAACATTTTTTAAAGAATGGACATAATTTGTTCGCCTGTATTGCCGGACCAAAAAATGTACCGACCGCCGTTAGAAGAATGGAAGGTTTTAACAGAGCACTAATAGAAAGCGGAATTCCTTCTTCTAGAAATCACATTTTTTATGGTTCTTTCAAATTTAACGATGGATACGAAATGATGCTAAGAATTATGAATCTTAACCCCAGACCAACCGCTGTGTTCGCAGGTAACGATATGATGGCCTGGGGCGCGTTAGAAGCAGCAAAGGAAGCCAACCTGAAAATACCCGAAGATATCGCCATAGCAGGCTTTGATAATGTGTATTTCTCACAATTTGTTGTACCTGCACTTACTACGGTACATCAACCAAAATTCGAGGCAGGACAGCTGGCGATGAATATACTTCTTGAAAAGATCGAAAATAAATTGGCAAATAAACAATTGGAGGCTAAAAAACTGGAGCTAGATACAACTCTTATTATCAGAAACTCTTCAGTAAATAAAAAATCTAAAAGGAGGAGTAGTTATGAAAACCAAGGGAATACTTCACAATGAACTGTCAAAAGCAATTGCTAAAGTAGGGCATGGTGATATGATAGTCATCACTGACAGAGGTTTTCCATTCCCAAGACATGAAATGACTGAATGTATTGATGTTTCAGTTGGTAGAGGAATACCTGGGGTTGTAGATGTTTTAAAAACCGTACTAGAAGAACTTGAGATCGAAAAGGTTGTTATTGCAAATGAAACAAAAACAATTAGCCCAGATATCTACAAGAAATTCAAAGAAATAATTGAACCAATAAGAAATAAGGGTAACAAAATTGAGGAAGAAAACATCCCTCATCCCGAATTTAAAGATATGGTTTTAAATGGAAGTCTGGAGCGAAAAGAAGTAAAGGTTTTTGTAAAATCCGGTGAATTTACGCCTTACGCCAATATAATTCTTATTTCAGGAGTAGATTTTTAATAGCGTCCAGTTAAACGATTAAATTATAGTTAAACGATTTTCTTAGAAGCAGATTGAATCAGAGGTGTTATATTATGAGAAATTATAACGATCATTTAAAAGAAATATTTGACGTTGAAAAACCCATTATTGGTATGATTCATTTAAAACCACTACCAGGTTCGCCACTGTATGATCCTGAACTGATGCCAATGTCAAAAATTATAAAAACAGCAGTTGAAGAAGCAAAGATACTTGAAGAAGCAGGACTTGACGGCTTGCAGGTCGAGAATATATGGGATTATCCTTACTTGAAAAACAAAGACATAACTTACGAGACAGTTTCTTCACTTTCCGTAGCTACAAATGAAATTAAAAACAGTGTGGAAATACCAGTAGGTGTCAACTGTCATTTAAATGGTGGCTTTGCTGCTCTTGCCGCTGCTGTCGCTGCTGAAGCAAATTGGATCAGGGTATTTGAATGGGTAAACGCGTATGTTTCTCATGCTGGAATAACAGAAGGAATAGGTGGAAAACTGGCCAGATACCGTTCTTTTCTTAAATCAAATAACATCAAATTTCTTTGCGATGTTAATGTCAAACACGGT
>JBNGCV010000162.1:0-2281 GCA_049975465.1 Kosmotogaceae bacterium
CCGCCAAAACTCAAAATGGTGTTTTATATATAAAAGATTGGTTTTTCCAATGTCCTTGGACTGAGGTTTATGATTTTGTAGAATTTGTGATTCTTTATACTGACAATGATGATTTCACAAAATATATCAACTATATTTTAAAAAAGCATCTAAGTGGTTTTCGTGTGATCTCTGGTGAAATTGTCCCTATCTCATCAGAACAAGAAATTGAAGCAATTGAATTTGCCCAGAGTGTCAATAAATATGTAAAACATCATTTAGATGTTGCATTAAAGTTGTTGTCGGATAAAGAAAGTCCTGATTATCGAAATTCGATTAAAGAGTCAATTTCTGCAGTAGAAGCATTGGTCAAGCTTATATCTGGAGACTCGAAAGCTACACTTGGATCTGCGCTTAGGATAATTGAAAAGGCTGGAAATGTTAAAATTCATGATGCATTAAGAAATGGGTTTTTAAACTTATATGGATGGACAAGTGATGATGAGGGTATTAGGCATTCTTTGATGGACGAACCTACTCTTTCTCAGGAAGACGCTATTTATATGTTGGTTACATGCTCAGCTTTCATTAATTATTTGTTTGAAAAGTCTCGAAAGTTCGATCTCAAATTAAAGTGACTGGAAACAGCGCATGGAGAAAATCATAAAGGTTCTTGATTTCATTATTTCTTTAGTAACTACTTGGAAATTAATATTTCCTATTATTTTGGTGATTATCGCTCGAATTGGAAACTTATTTGATCTTGCCAAAAAAATTGTGCAAGTTAGTTTACCTTTGTGGATTGTAATAATTATATTCTTGTTAGCCATCTATCCAATCGCAAATTTATTGGTATATGTAATCAAAAGAAACACACAAAAACTAACAGAACTTTATGGTTTGTTGTGGAAGAAACCATTATTTCCTTTTGGATATCCAAAACCTTACTGTCCTCGTGAGAAATGTGGCAAGGAAGTTATCTATAGGATAAAACCTCCAAAAAGTATTCAACTAATGAGTTCAAGAAATGATTGGGAAAATGCTGAGACAAGTATTCATCATTGGTATGAATGTCCTATACATGGTCGATTGCCAAATGTTCCAGATGAAGAGTTATTCATCCTACAGAAGAAAGCAAAACTGGCACTCAAGAAATTATGATTATTATCCCTACTGGAATGATTTATTTATCCGCTCGGTCGTAGGTTCGAATCCTACCGGGCCCATCTGAAGTTTTATCTGTGGGAAATTTTTACTCGTTTTTACCCGTTGTGAACAAACAAGAAAGAAAAGAGGTTTTCTTATGTTATCTGGGTATGAATATATTATCTCCAAGCAAATACAATGGGCAAAAAATCACAATATCCATTTGATCGGAAGTGAAGGCAAGCGGGGACGGCATACTTATACGCTTGATCTTGACCAGAATTTATATGAACCGCTTCTTGAGATAAACCGAGATCAGTTTCTGCAAGGAAATGGTCAGGAAATTCTCGGCTCTCAGGAAAAGCCAGCAAAGATGCAGGCTTTACATTCATCCTCAGCCCTGGGTGTAAATATCTTTCAATATTGGCAAAAAAGAGGATTGATCAGTGAGATTGCATCGGCCTGTGGATTTTGCAATCGTGGAAGTCAATATTCTGAGCGCATCGTTTTCGAAGAAAAATACAAGATCGACAATAAATTTGTTATTCCCCCAAACATTGATGTTGTTATCCATAATAATAACTCTTCAAAATATAAATTGTTTGCTGTAGAATGTAAATTCTCAGAAGCCTACGGAGGAAGAAAGCATGGTGGTGTGAAGTCAGCGTATCTGGCTGATCAAAATCTATGGGCTGACTTGAGTAATTTAGAAAAATTAGCAAAAGAGATAAGTCCTGATGATGAACGATATTCCTATCTTCATGCTGCACAACTCGTAAAGCATATTTTAGGTTTGAAGACTAAGCTTGGGAATAAGGATTTTAGGCTGCTCTATCTCTGGTATGATGTTTTAGGAAAAGAAGGCGCAGATCATAGGGTTGAAGTCAAAGATTTTACTGAGATTGCTAAATCAGATGGGATCAAATTCCATGCAATGACTTATCAAGAGTTGATTGCTATTCTTGATCGGTATCATCGAGGCGAACATTTTAATTACGTAAAGTACATAACAGAAAGATATAACTAAACACCAAAGCCACTTTTTAACTATTAATCGGCTTGCATAATCCGGGGGAAATCGACCACCAATTCCGGCGCAAACCGTCCACCGATTCCGGCGGATGTCGACCACTGATTCCGGAACAAGCCGTCCACT
>JBNGCV010000163.1:0-2280 GCA_049975465.1 Kosmotogaceae bacterium
TCAAGTTACCTATGGCTCCTGTGTCCTGAGTTTTTAGAGTTCTCACTTCTTTTCCCAACACATCTGAAAGGATTTTTCTCCATAATTCACTCTTGCTTCCTCCGCCAACGACACTAACGTAATCAGCGTCAACGCCAAATTCCTGAACAATGTCCATGCAGTCTTTTAATGAATAAGAGACTCCTTCCATTATTGCTTTTATCATATGTGATTTTTTATGTTTCATTTTTATGCCAAAAAATGTACCTTTAGCTTTTGAATCCCAGTGTGGAGTTCTTTCGCCCATAAGATAGGGTAAAAAAATCAAGCCTTCAGAACCTGCAGGTATTGTTTTAGCGAATCTGGTGTATTCTTTGAAAATATCTTCACCAGAATCAGGATCGAAAGCATTTCTAAACCACGTTAAACTTGAAGCTGCCGTTTGAGTAACTCCAAGAATATCCCAGTAGCCTTTCAGTGGATAACTCCAGCAGGTAACTCTTTTTTTGGTTTCTTTTACAGGTTTTGAGATACAGCCTGCAACAACTCCTGCTGTTCCTAAAATACATGAAATTCTACCTTCTCTTAATAAACCTGACCCAATTTCTGCAACAGAATGATCTGAACCACCATTGATTACAGGAGTGCCTGATTTAAGATTTAAAATATTTGCTTTTTCTTTAGTCAAATAACCTGCTATGCTTGTAGAAGGTTGAACCTCGGGTAATAGATTTTTTGAAATATCTGTCATTTTAAAAGCTTCTTCTGACCATTTATTTTTCTTTATATCAAATAAAGCTGTTCCTGAAGCATCAGAGGGATCAGTAATCATGTTATTTGTTAACAAATATTTTATGTAATCCTTTGCAAGCAGTATGCGTCGGGTTTTACTGAAAAGATCGCTTCGAAATTTCTTGGTCCAGCAAATTTGAGGAGCTGTGTAAGTTGTGGTTGGAGCAATCCAAGTTTCTTCAAAAAGTCTTTCAATGATACCTCTTTGTTCCCATTCTTTGATAATTGAAGAACTTCTCTGATCTAACCATGTTATGGCATTTCCAAGAGAGTTCATATCTGAGTCGAGATAGACATGAGTATGCATTTGACCACAGAGAGAAATTGCTTTTATTCTTTTATTAATTTCAACAAGTTTATCAGACAATTCTTTTACACATTGTACAATTCCATTCCACCATAAGTCAGGATCCTGTTCAGCCTGCCCTTTTTCCTCAGTTATTAATGGATATTCATAGTAAACAAAGGACTCAATGTTACCTTCAAAATTAACTAGAGCCACTTTTACTCCTGTTGTTCCTAGATCAATTGATAATATTGCATCTTTCATATATCACCCCACATTTATATAAAATAATCAATCCTTTCGCATTTAGAAAGGGTCAGCTTTTAGATTATTTAGTTCCGAAAATGTGTTAATTGATAGTATAATTTTGTTCAATCATTTTGATAAATTTTCCGAATGCTTTATCCCACATAGGTACATTATGAGGACTGTATTCAATGAACTCAAATGAATTCCTTAATAATTCATAACCCTGTTCAAAGCTTGAAACATAGTTTAGAGCTAACAACTGTAAAAGTAAATTCCCAATTGCGGTGCCATCAGCAGGGCCTGCTATAACGGGCAAATTAGTTGCGTTTGCTATCATTTGACAAAGTAGCTCGTTATTTATCCCGCCACCAACTATACGGATTTTATTCAAACGATATCCAAATAATTTTTCGAGATCCTCTTTTGTTTTCCTTATTTTCAGCGCGATACCTTCAAGAGCGATTCTTGCTATTTCATTCCTGGTTTGGGGGGCTTTCCCTGATAACTTTTTTGATTCATTTGCAATTTCGTAGTCCATCTGCTTTGTTTTTTGAAAAATTTCTTTATCTACATCTATGAAACCAGAGAAACTGGGTGCATCTTCTGCCATTTTTACCAATTTCTCGTATGTAACTGGATTATCAGTACTATTCCATTGTTCCTTCAATTTCTGAAATAACCATAATCCTGTTGTATTTGCAATCACTCTCAATCTTCCATCCGCACAACCTTCAACTGCATAATTATATTTTAATAGTTCTTTAGTTTTAGGCAATTTAGAAACAATAACACCGTTTATACACCATGTTCCAAGACTGATTATCATCACCTGATTTGATTTTGCTGAGACAGAAGCGAAAGCTGAACCTGTATCATGTGATGCAGGTAGGACGACTTTATATTTATTATTACCATTAAGAACTGTCCCAGGAGGTACTACTTCAGGGAAAATTTTAGGTATGCTCAGTGTTTTT
>JBNGCV010000164.1:0-2279 GCA_049975465.1 Kosmotogaceae bacterium
AAACGATAACGAAAAAATGACCACCCCGAGCAAAAACCCTGCTAAGCTTTAAGTATCCAAAAAAGAAAGCGGGGTATAAAAGGAGATGCTCAGGATGGTCGACAAAGAGTATATACGAAAAATGTATTTTGTTAAAGGGGAAACAATAAGTGGAATATCAAAGAAGCTGGGACATTCCAGAGTAACCATCAGGAAGATGTTGAAAGATTCAGAAATACCGCGTTACACATTGCGAAAAACAAAGCCATCACCTGTAATGGATCCATACAAAGAAGTAATAGAAAATTGGCTGGAAAAAGATGAAGAATCACCAAAGAAACAACATCATACAGCAAAAAGGATGTATACAAGATTGGTTGAAGAGTATGGATTTACAGGAGCAGAATCAACAGTAAGGAGATATGTAAGGAGACTAAAGAACAAACCGAAAGAATGCTTCATTTTACTGGATGCAGAACCGGGAGAACAGGCACAGGTAGATTTTGGACATGCCATTGTTATACTGAACAAAGAAAAAGTAAAAGTATCACTGTTTTGCATGAAACTAAAATATTCACAGGTACCCTTTGTAATGGCATTCCCGACAGAGAAAGAAGAAGCATTTCTACAAGGACACGTACAGGCATTTGAATACTTTGGAGGAGTACCACAAGAAGGACTGTATGACAACGCATCAACCCAGATAGTAAAAATACTCTCTGGACCGGAAAGGAAAGAACACCAGGCATTTTCATCACTGAGATCACATTACCTATTTGACAGCCATTTTCACAGGCCGAGAAAAGGAAATGAAAAAGGAAGCGTAGAAGGACTGGTTAGATACGTAAGAAGAAATGCACTGGTACCCATAAAAGAATACAATGACTTTAACGAACTCAACAAACATTTAAGGAACTGGTGTGAAAAAGAAAAGAATAGACACAAAGACAAATGGGACAAAGAAAAAGATGCACTCATGAAACTGCCCAAAAGGCCATTTTGCAGTGCGACCTTGGTACCGGTGAAAGTAAATACTTACTCCCTGGTAACAGTGGACAGAAATAGATACAGCGTACCGGCAAAGAGTGTGGGAAAAACACTCCTTGCTAAAAAATATGTGGACAGAATAGAAATAATAGAAAACGAATCAATCATAGCAATTCACAAACGATCATACAAACGGGATGAAACTCACCTGAAGATAGAACATTATCTGCCGGTCTTTGAAATGAAACCCCATGCAGTAACACATGCCAGAGTAATACGTGAACTACCACCCGTATTTCAACAGTTGAGGAAAACCCTAAAAAAGAAAGGAATCCACTGGTACAAAGAATACGTAAAGATAATAATGCTATTAAAAAACCACACCATAAAAGAAATGGAAGAGACACTAAAAAAGATAGGAAATCCCACCTATGAAAAAATAATCGAATTACTGCCCAATCCATGGACAGACAAAAAAGAAGTGATTACACAAAGAAAAGACATCTACAAATACGATACATTACTAAAGAAGGTGGGCTAATGAAAGAAATCATAGAATAGAAGGGAAACTTCAATTAATATGCAAAAGATTGAGATTACCTGGAGTAAGACAACACTGGCAATCCATAGCAAGAGAAGCGACAGAAAAAACAATGGACTATGGAGAATTTCTACTGGCATGTCTGGAAGAAGAAATAACAACAAGACACGAGAAAAGATTAACCAACAATTTAAAAAGAGCGAAGTTTCCATTGAACAAAACACTGGATGAATTTGACTTCAAAGAAATGCCATCACTTTCAAAGGGGAGAGTATTACAGCTAGCACAGAACGAGTATGTGAGAAGAAAAGAAAACATCATCTGTGTGGGGAAACCAGGGACAGGGAAAACACATATAGCAATAGCTCTTGGACTGGCAGCAGTGAATGATGGGTACAGAGTCAGATACATAACTGTCATGCAACTAATACAGGAATTGCTGCTGGCGGAAAAAGAATACCGTCTTCCACATTACCTGAAACAATGGAAAAAGTACGATCTTGTTATATGTGACGAGCTAGGATATGTTCCCTTAGGTGAAGGTGGTAAACTACTGTTCCAGTTCATATCCGACAAATATGAAAGTGGAAGTTTAATCATAACAACAAATTTGGAGTTTTCCAGATGGACAGAAGTTTTTACCGATCCAGCTCTAACTGCAGCCATGCTAGACAGATTAACACATCATTCTAACCTGTTATTATTTGAAGGTGAATCATTCAGATTCAAAGAAAGTGCAAGCAAAACTATGAAATACAAAGAATAATTACTT
>JBNGCV010000165.1:0-2262 GCA_049975465.1 Kosmotogaceae bacterium
TAACGGATGGCGGATATACGACGTTGCCGTAGGCAATGTCCCGAAGGGCGAGGAGCGAAGCGACGAAGCGTATATCCGCTTGTTATGTGCCCCGAACGAAGTGAGGGCAAGGCACGAAGTGCCGCAGAGTTCGAAAACCCGCCGTAATATGTTGTTGCCGTAGTTTTTTTCTTAGTTCCAGTCATTCAAATTCTCTCCTGAAAGGGCGGGGGCTTTTATCTTCTCAGCAAAATCACCAAAGTTGTCAAACCAATATCTTTTGTAATTATCCAAAACCTCTGCTATCCCTCGTCTTGGTTTGAGTAATAGCTTTGTATTTATGACAAATCCGTTGTACGAAAAATCTCTGCTTTTTTTATTTTCCCCCATTTCAAATATCCTTGAATACCCATCAATCTTTCTGTAGCCGTCCGCGTGTTCGGTTCCCTTTGGGTCAATGAAAAGAATCAAATAGTGTTTACCTTTTTGCGCCCAAAAGATAAAGTCTGGTTTAAAATAAGACATTTTTTTAGGTTCTTTCGGATTGTAATAAGGGATTCCAACCTCATCAAGCGTTTGGTCAAGTTTTGAAAACATCCACCAGTCAAATTGCGAAAAAATGTTTTCCGATTGAGCAAGATACTCTTCCAGTTGCTCAATAAATCTTACTTCGCTATCAACATTGATAACATGATTGAGATAATCAATTTTCTCTGTTTCCGAAACTATCACCGGAAGGTAATAGTGGTTGGCTAAATACTTAATCTTGATCTTTTGATTTTTGACTTCATACTTTCCTGCTTCTTCAAATAACTTCAACTGTTTACCATATTCTTCAGGAGAGATTTTCCCATAATTTTTGTCCAATTCTTTTTTCTTTTCAGGATATTGCCTTATAAAATCAATCCTCTTTTTGATTTCCTCATATTTTTCGCCATTGCTAAACCTAACCTTTTTGAAATGCACGATTTCATTTTCCAACTCCTTAAACTTATCAAACTCTTTACTCTTAACTCCGAGATAATCAAAAATTCGGTCAAGAATTAACTCTGGTTCTAAAAGAGAGTTTCTCTCGCCAAAATCGTAGTATCGCTCCTTTTCAGCAAAACTTTCTTTTGCTTTTTTCAAAACTTTAACTTCGCAATCATATTTGACCAAAGCAACTTTATCGCCTAAAAATCCATAAAACTGCGACGTTATATCAAAATCTTCGCGGCTGACAGGATATTTTTGTGGGTCTTTTTCCTCGGCAAAAATCCTTTCAGAGTTTTTGTATACCGGCACCAAAAGAAGATGTTTTTGCGCTTCTGGGTTTAAAATAAACGCTTCGCCCAAACTCTTGTCTTGTTTTTCTGCCTTTAGTGTTGCGATTATCTCTCGTAAGTTTTCCGCGTTAGTGCCAAAAACAAACAAGCTTTCAATCGGCAAAATCAGATTTTTGACTTTCTCAAATAACTGCTCTTTTACTTCCTTTGCGTTGAACAAATTTTGAAGCCGTTTTCTTTGGTATTTTTGTGGCTCTATTCGTACACCCCTGCCCACCGATTGAAGAACGAATTTTTTGGCTTCGCTTCCAACCCCTATATTAACGAATAAAAGAAGATTTGGCCGGTTAGAATCCCAACCCTCGTAAAAAGAGCGAGAACCCATTAAAACATTTATGTCGGAATCATCGCGATTTATTCGTCTGAAATAACTTTCATTTTCAAAACTTTCGTTTATCTCGTATCCCTCAAGCTTATCTTTCAGCCAGCCGGAGATGTCACCGATTTTGATTAACGCAAATGGCTTTTCAGCCGTCATTAACCTAAAAATCAATTCTTGCCGATTCCCAGGGATTTTCAAAACTTCAATCTTGCCCGGCGTGTTTGCGTTCAAAACATATTTCAAAATATCCTTGTAATCCAATTTTGAAACCAAATCAGCATTAATGACGCATTCCAACTCCTCAAATACGAATTTAGCGTTGTCGCGAAATTCTTGGACAAGTTCTTCTTTTGCTTTTTTTAGTAAATCCGCTCTAATTTCATTTTTCGCAACCTTCTCCAATTCCCTAAAAAATAATTCTAAGTCAGATTGTTCCACATCCACGGAATTAACAAGCGTCAAAAGAAGCGGGCGGTGGTATAGCGAATTATTAACTTTTCTAATTTTTTCAAAATACTTGTTGATGTAGGTTAGAAGCAAGAGCGTTTTTAGAACGATTTTTTGCTTTTCAATTGGCGAAAAATCGCTTTGCCCGCGAAAGGCGCTGATTTCGGCAGAAGATACATAAATATGCTT
>JBNGCV010000166.1:0-2261 GCA_049975465.1 Kosmotogaceae bacterium
AATTTATCTTTGCTAAGGGGGTGTTTTTGTGAAAAAGGTACTTTTAGTACTACTTGCGGTTTTTGTTGCAGTTTGGGCTTTTGCCGAAGTTAAAAATCCAGATACGTTCATTACTTTGACTATTGGTGAACCAGAAACACTTGACCCACACTGGATGTATGACACAGCCAGCGGTGAGGTTGTATTGAATGCTTACGATAACCTTATAAGGTACGATGGAGAATCATTGACCGATTTCCTTCCAATGATTTCAACAGAGGTTCCAACAGTTGATAACGGACTTATCAAGGATGAAGGTACCACTTACATATTCCCAATCAGAAAGGGAATCAAATTCCATTCAGGAAATGAACTTACACCTTATGACGTTGAGTATTCCTTCGAAAGAGGGTTGGTGCAGGATAGAGCTGGAGGACCACAGTGGATGATAATAGAAGCTCTTTCAGGTGGAGATTACAGCTCTATAGAATCATGGTTCAAAGACTACAGTGGAATGGCTTATTCAGATGCTGTTGATGAAAACAAAGAAGCAGTAAGTGATGAAGCAGCAAATAAGCTCGTTGCTTTCTTTAATGAAGTCATTGATCCGCTTGTAGAGGTAGATGGAGATAATGTGGTATTCAACATGAAGGGGCCTTTTGCACCATTCATGCAGATTATTGCACATTATGCTGGTTGGTCAGCAATTGTTGATTCCCAATATGTAGCAGAACTTGGTGGCTGGGACGGTAACCCTTCTGGCTGGTGGAAATACCATGATCCTTCACAGGGAGATACAGTTTTACATACCCAGGAAGCCGGTTCAGGTGCGTACAAGGTAGTTAGTTGGGATCGAACACAACAGAGAATAACTCTTGAACGATTTGATGACTACTGGATGGGACAAGCTCCTCTCAAGAACGTTGTTATTTGGGGTGTTGATGAATACTCCACAAGAAAAGCCATGCTTGAAGCTGGAGATGCTGACATAGTTTATGTCCCGGTGCAGTACAGGGATCAGGTTATAGATCTTGAAGGCGTTAGGGTGATTGAAGGTTATCCTGCTGCACAGACAACAACCTTCTTTATGAACTGGGAAGTTTCTGAAGATAGTGAATATCTCGGAAGCGGAGAACTCGATGGAAATGGTATTCCAAAAGACTTCTTTGGTGACATTCACGTAAGAAGAGCGTTCAGACACTGTTACAATGCTGAAGTGTTTATCAATGAAGTCCTTTATGGACTTGGAGATCCAATTCCAACAGACCTTCCGATTGGATATCTTGGATACAGTGAAGAATTACCTGTTCCAGAATTTAGCCTGAGAAAGGCAACAGAAGAATTTAAGAAAGCCTTTGACGGTGAACTCTGGGAAAACGGTTTTGAAATTACATTGCTTTACAATACAGGTAACGATATCAGGCAAACTGTATGTGAAATGCTCAAATTCTATATTGAGCAGATCAATCCAAAATTCAAGGTCAACGTAAACGGTGTGCAGTGGCCAACATTCTTAGCTGCATCGCTTAACGGACTGCAGCCTGCTTACACACTTGGCTGGCTGGCAGATTATGCTGACCCACATAACTTCATAGCAACTTACTACGCAAGTTATGGTACATTTGGTCAGACTTACGGTGAACCATTTAAAGAATTTGCAAGAGAGAATCTGGATCCACTTATAGAAGAAGCAGTTAAAACTCCGGATCCTGAAAAACGAAAAGAATTATACCTTGAAATTCAGAAAATCGCTATCGAACAGGCCCTTACTATCCCATTGTACAACCCAACAGGATTCCATGTGGAACGAACATGGGTAAAAGGTTGGTATCCTCATTCACTGAGATCCGGACCATGGTTCTACGTACTTGATAAAGTTGAAGAATAATTAGTTGTTTAGTTTTAATAACATACAGAGGACGGGTTTGAAACCCGTCCTCTTTTTTTTATATAAAGTTTGCGTTATAATCATTTTAGCTTGCAGCTATATTAAATTTAATCCAAAGGGGTGATATTTAAGTGACTGCCTATATTCTAAGGCGCCTTTTGATTTTACCTTTGATTTTAATAGGTGTAACACTCATTATTTTTGCAATGATCTGGTCTTTGGGGCCTGATAAGCTGCTAGGCTCTTACATAAAGAGTCCAGAAGCTTTAAAAAGTCCTGATGCAAAAGAACGAATTATAAAAAAATATGGCCTTGATCAACCAATGCCTGTGATGTATGGAAAATGGCTTTGGAATCTACTTCAGGGTGATTGGGGATATTCCCTGGTTGGGAA
>JBNGCV010000167.1:0-2259 GCA_049975465.1 Kosmotogaceae bacterium
TGAGATTCAGATGGGTGCAGCTTTGCCTCGGATTTTTGAAAAGCTTTGATTGCAGTCAGACGATCGCCCATCAAAAAAGTACACGAATTCAATCATCTATCAGAGATATGAGCATACTTTGTCCGTTGAGCGGTAGTTCAAAATTGGTTTTAAAAGAAACCATAAAAGTAAAAAAAATAGCCCAACTTTATCGCAAATTGCTAAAGTGTGATATTAGTTCTGAAATATCTGGAGTTGAAACAATCGGATTTTATCATTGCCTGGATTCGGATTTAAAATTTTTCTATCCCATGATGGCTGGTTCTGAATTTCTGTATCGGCAATTGCAGAGGCTTGATTGGTATTATTTAGATGAAAAAGAAGAATATGATTATGTATCTTGTCATGTGAAACATACAGATGAACTGCTGGAAGTTGGTTGTGGCAAAGGAGTTTTTTCTCAAAAAATAGAAGTCTCAAGTTATACCGGACTCGAGTTGAGCAAAGATGCAATAGAAACGGCTTCAAAAAATCGCATTAAAATTATCGATGAGTCTGTTGAAGAACATTCTCATGCAAATCCAGAAATTTATGATGTGGTTTGTTCATTTCAAGTGCTAGAACACGTTGCCAATCCCCATTCATTCATTGACTCCTGTATCAAGTGTCTCAAGCCGGGAGGATTATTGATATTTTCAGTACCGAGTGATGATTCATTTGTCGGCACTCTGAGTAACTGTATCCTCAATATGCCACCTCATCACGTCACACGTTGGTCTGATCGATCCTTAAAATACATAGCCAGTATGTTCAATCTAAAATTAATTGAAATCCATCACGAACCATTGGCTCCATTTCACAGAAACTCCTATGCCAAGCAATTGGTTTTTAAATCGTTAGAGAACTTACTTGGCATTCGGAGAAAGAGTGTCGTGTTTGATTTATCGTTGACCTATAGGGTAATGTCAACAATTTCTATGATCCCTGCCGTTTTGATTGCGAGAGGACTGAGTGATGAGAGGCTCATGCCAATCGGTCATTCTGTAACAGTTGTTTACCAAAAGTAAATGCTACAATGAGTTGAGTAAACTTGATTTATAACAGAAGACTATGATATGATTGGCAAGAAAATAATTGACATCGATCTAGGACTTCTTATCCTAGCGAGTCCCTTTTGGATCGTTTGGCAGGATTTCACAGGATAGAATTTGTATTGCAACCTCGAACTTCAAAACAGGAACAAGAAAGTATGAATTCTTATGTATTTATTTTGTGTCCACCTTATTGTGGATCTACATTGCTTTGGAAACTGGTATTAACATCCACGGTTGTTTCAGCACTTCCTTCCGAAGGGCAGTTTCTTCCTGAAGTAAAAGAAATAATGCGACAAGATCCTTGGAATGTAAATGTCAAGCTTCCTTGGGTCAAAATTAAAGAGGTTTGGGATGGATACTGGGATCACAATAAATTACTTTTGCTCGAAAAAAGTCCACCCAATTTAATTCGTGCCAAAGAAATTGAACAACATTTTAATCCCGTCTATTTTTTATTAATGGTTAGAAATCCTTATGCACATTGCGAAGGTTTGATTCGTCACAATAAACAGAATGCTAAAGAGGCAGCAGAATTCACTGTTCGTTGCTTGAAACAACAGGCTGAAAATGCAGTAAATCTTAAAGAAGCTTTGTGCTTTACCTATGAAAATTTGGTTGGCGATCCCGGCTCTATATCTCGAAAAATCAAATCCTTTATTCCAGAAATTGGTGAGTTAAAATATGACGATAAATTTCGAGTCCATTCCATTGACGGAATTGTGGAACGAGAAATCACAGATCTGAACCAAAAGAAAATATATAATTTATCAAATAATGATTTGAAGCAAATCAATGGTATTCTCATCCATCATCCCGATATCATGGATTACTGGGGCTATAAATACTATGAGCCTTCCCTCCGTCATGCATTAAGCCACTTTAAAACAAGGAGTGGCTTGGCTGTCACCACAATACCACATAAAGCCAACAGATTTATTGCTAGAGTAACTGAAAGGTTAACGAAACAAATTTAAGCTAACTGCTGCTGTTACTCTGAACTCCATAGCAGCAGTTAAGATCATCTGAAGAACTGATTTTACAGACAATTAGTCCCCCAGCCTATCAACCCGGTCGATCGTAAAAAAGACATCGCTGATCATCCGCAAAATCCCGGCCCAAGGTTGGATGCCTGTCTGGATCGAATCTGAAAATTCGGTATATCCCGAACGGGAGACGACGATCACAT
>JBNGCV010000168.1:0-2257 GCA_049975465.1 Kosmotogaceae bacterium
GGGTAGAATATTGTCAAAAAATGGAGTCTGTCCCACATGAACTAAATCCTTTCCAAGATTAAGGTTAAAGCACCTTCGACCTACTTCGAAATCCTGCTAAACATCTAGTAACACATTCAAGATCTTCACAAGATCTATAACCCTTTCAATGAAATTAGTTAATGCGTTTTGTTTATTTATGCGATGTCGAACTCAGGGAGATAGCTTCACCAAAAAACGTCTCTACACCTCATTAATAAAGCTTTTAAGAGAATGGTAGTGGCAATATTCTGATTTTCTTTTTCTTTTTTTGCTCTATTGGCTCTTTTTAGGATTTCATCTGACAAAGTCGGGAGAAACATACTCGTTTAGTTTTGTTTTTCAATACATGCGAGTAAATCATCCAGAAATGCTTTTCCGTTTTCTTCCAAGTCACCATCTAATTTGAATGTGAGATTTCTGACCTGGATGTTGTTAACCTTTGTATTGAGAAGTTTTTCTGGTTTTTGAGGATATATAAGAAAAGCGTTATCGCAATTTTTTGAAACTGCATAAACTGTAATCTGGTTGAAATCTCCTCTTGAAAACTCCTGTGGAACTTTATATTTTGTGTCAAGAACAGCGATAGGTTCCTGACTTTTTTCATTATATAAAACGAGGTCAATATTAAGTTTGACTTCGTTCTCCCCTGGTAATTCCACTCTTTCATGAGCTTTAAGTATATATTCTTGAGGTAAGTTTTTTTGAAGCCATTGTGCCACAAATCTCTCATATAACTGAGCCATATTTACTATGAATGCATTGATGTGTTTTTCTCCTATCAAATGAGTAGGACCAATATTTTCAAGGAAGAATCTGCATAATAGATGCATCGGTTTGTAGTCATCATTTAGTCTATTGTATAGTCTCTTTATACATTCTTCAGGACGAATTGGTTTAGTACTTACAACTCTTTGAAGGTTTCTATATGCCTGTCTGGCAAGGTTTAAAGTATCATTATCGCTAATACCGGTAGTAATAATTTTTTTAAGTGCCCAGGTAAGTATTTGATTATCCTCAACGTTTCTAGTATGTTCGTGATAGCTACAAACAGGTTTTACTTTCCATGGCTTACTTGAAAAAGAACTAATATCCAGACGCCCTCTGATATAAGGCAGTGTTTCTGTGTAAGGTAAATAATCTCCATACAAACCCTGCTTAATTCTTGAAAGAACCTTATTTGAAAGTATTCTTACAAGTCTATTGTAGAACTCTTCAATACTACTGCAGCCAAAAATATCTTCAGTAAACTGAAAACTCTTAAGGTCGTAAGCATATTCAAGCATACCGAAAATGTTTTCCAATGAAATCTTTGGTGACAGACTAATTGCAACTTTATTAGATAGAGCTATAAAACCAACATAACCCAAAGATGTTAGTTCCCATTTACCTTCCGTTTTGGGTGAAGGAAATTCAACATCTACCTTCTCCTTATGTTTTTGCCAAAGTGTTTCACCAAGCTCTGAAGGAAGGTCTTCCCTTAGTAGAGTTTTCTTCGAAAACTCCTGTAACTCTATGATCTTTTCATAATTCATCCCATAATCTCATCCTTGAGTTTCTCCCACTTGAAATCTTTTACCTTTTCAGGTTGATCAAAGAAATATTCCTCTAAATATGGTTCTATTTCCATAGTCCAGATTGCTTCTATTTCTTCACGTAAATTCTCTCTGAGGAAAAATGAAATTCCAACTTCAAAGTGATCTTCTATATGATTATTCAGCCTTTTAAGAACATTAATCAAAGGCGTGACATCAAAATCGTTGTTTTGATGGAATCTTTCAAGTATTTCATATTTTGGTTCAAGCTTTAAAAATGCAAATCTTCTTCTGAGAGCATGATCGACAAGAGCTATAGTTCGATCAGCGGTATTCATTGTACCAATGAGATATACATTAGATGGAATACTGAAATGCCTTCCATCAACTGCCAGTGGGACAGTTTCATTTCTATATTCAAGCAGATACATGAGTTCTCCAAAAACACGGGATAAATTGGCTCTGTTTATTTCATCAATAATAAGAACACAACTACCATCTCGTTTTTGAGCATCTCTACAGAATGTGAGAAATCTTCCCGGAACTATTGGATAACTAAGATTACCGTTTTCATCTGTCCTTGGCCTGATACCTCCAATAAAGTCTTCGTAAGAATATGAAGGATGAAACTGAATAACTTCATAAAAACCATCCGATCCTCCTATGAGATTTTTGGCAAGTTTTTCAGCAACAAAGGTTTTTCC
>JBNGCV010000169.1:0-2246 GCA_049975465.1 Kosmotogaceae bacterium
GAAGAATGTAAAGATGAGTAAGGATCTCCAAAAAAGGAGTCTGTCACTATTTCTCCAAAAAGGAGTCTGTCACTATTTCTCCACTCTTTCTCCAAGAACTTCAAAAATCTTTGTCCAGCGTCCTGGGCAAACGTGTTTAAAACCTTAAGCTTTTTATTAGATTTGGTTATGCATGATAGTTACCAGGATGCTTATTGTGCTTTGTACGTAAAAAAATACAGGCATCTAAAACTTTTCAAGCATGAACATCCTTTGTACCTTTATCCTGAGATAATTGGTCAACAAAACTGACATAATAAGCACATAAATAAGAGAATTTACGTAAGAAGTTAAGCCCGAATAACCAAGTCCCGATCTTACGATGTTCAGAAAATGTGTTACTGGGTTAACCAATAAAATGACTTTGTATATTATCCCCAGATCTGTTGTGCTGTAATAAGTGGGTGATACAAGCAAAAGTATCCAGGAGATCAATGAAATTATTCCTTGTGCTTTAAAGGGATTTCTAATTAACGCACCAATGGAAGCTCCTAGAACAGCAACACCGTAAATGCTTAATATTATTCCGAAAATGAATCTTCCAGCCATTATCGTCTCCGAATTGAAAGCAGCAATGGATGCACAGAATATTAATTGGGGAAGAACGAATAAAGTGTAAACAATCATTTGGGCAACCACAACACACCCAGTATTGACGGGTAGTGCGGCATAAAGTTCTAAAACCGAGGGTTTCATTATGTTGCTGACCCTCATAGATAGAAGACTTATATACGATCCTACCAATGAAGCTACAATCATGCCCGAAAAAATGAATTCAATTCCTTCACCACTTTTTGGGGAAGAGAGCAGCACAACAAAGGCATAGGAAAAGGGGATAAGAATCAAGCTTATGAAAAGCTACATCCTGTATATTCTTAGTCCTTTTATCTCCATTGAAATAGCTGTAAATAGTTTCATCTAACTCCTCCTTTCAAGAATATTGAAGACTGCTTTTTCGAAAGAAGGTGACTCTAACCTTATGTAACTAATTCCTGGTCCTTCTTCCAACTCTGCCAGGAATTTTATAGTTTCCGATAGTTCCGGAAAACTTATCATGGCAACATTTTCTCTAAATGTGGCCTTTATTTTTTTTGATTCAAGAAAAACCTTCAATTTTTCCTGGTCCGGTGAAACAAATTGCACTTCCGTTGGACTTTTTATAAGGGTAGATATTTTCTCTGGAGAACCGAAGGCGATAATTTTTCCCTGAAGAATGATGTAAATCTTGTCGCATAATTCTTTAGCCTCGTTCATGTCATGTGTGGCAAGAAATATGCTATTTCCTTGTTCTTTCAAACTTTTCAGAATTTGACGTATTCTGTTTCTGTTGACTATATCAACCATAGAAGTCGGTTCGTCTAAGATGAGAAGTTTTGTTTCTTGTACAAGGGCCGTGGCCATCAATAAAAGTTTAAGTGAGCCCGATGACAGTTGATAACCCTTGTTTTTTTCCATACCCTTAAGTCCTACCATCTCGATGATTTGTTTTGATCGCTCATTTATGCTTTCCTTACCTGATAATTTCATAACTGCTGTTATCAATTCCTTAACAGTGAGAGAGGGAAAAGAAAGGGGATATTGTGGGACGTAGCCTACCTTGCCTTTCACACTTTTTGGTTCACTTGCAATGTTCTTTCCTAGGATTTCAATGTATCCTTCGCTGGGTTTTAACAACCCTAACATCTGCCTTACAAGAGTTGTTTTTCCTGCACCAGGTCCTATGATCCCAATGGTTTCTCCCGTATTTACTTGAATGTCCAAAGAATCGTTAGCTTTCTTGCCATTGAGATAAATTTTGGTGAGATTCTTAACACTAATAGTGACTTGTGATTCTTTTTTTCTGCTCATCTTACATCTAACCCCCTCATGATTTTGCTCAACACATAGGCTTTAAGCATTGGAGGTAATGTTGCTTCGAATATTTCCTTATTACATTTGGTTGATGTACCCTCCATCCACCTGCATCCTCCATAACAAATTGGTCCATATATGCATTCATAAACACATGGTTTTGTTTTGATACACATTTTGTACCATCTCGAGTTAGAGATTGATAATTTCCCATTTTTATCAATTTTCCCATCAGGATTAAGATACAAAAATCCCGGACAAACACATACATTTAGGTTTTCATCGACTGCAAATGAATTTGACATTGTTCCAGAACAAGGGCCAACAACAAAGCTTCTAGAAACTTCAAATCCTAG
>JBNGCV010000170.1:0-2216 GCA_049975465.1 Kosmotogaceae bacterium
GAAAAGGCAAAACCTTCTTCGAACAGTTCAAGGCATACTTTTGCCGCTGTTTCATTATAGAGCTTACCAGCATTATTTCTGATTTCTTCGAATGCTTCGTTGAATTTTAGAGCTGGTCTATAAGGTCTGTGGGAAGTCATCGCTTCCACCACATCTGCTATTGCAAGAATTTGTGCTTCTAATGTAATTTCTCCATTTTTTAAACCATCAGGATAACCACTTCCATCAAGTCGTTCATGGTGCTGTTTAATATAAAGGGCCAGTGGTAAATCAAATTCAATATCTTTAAGGAGTTCATAACCATTAATGGGATGACTTTTTATCATCTCGAATTCTAATTTTGTTAGTTCTCCTGGTTTATTGAGTATTTCTGAAGGTACGTAAATCTTTCCCATATCATGCAGCAAAGCAGCTGTCTCTATCGCATTAATTTGTTTATCCTCTAGTTTCATTCTCACAGCTATTTTTACTGCAAGTTCACTAACCTTTTTTTGATGTCCGGCAGTATAGGGGTCTTTCATCTCGATAATTTTGCTGAAGGTGTGGATCATAGTATTAAAAGTCTTAATAAGTTTATCATGACTCTCTTGTTGTGCTTTTTCCATTTGCTTTTTTTCAGTAATATCTATAGCTGTAGCAAGAACAGCTGGCTTTTCTTTGTATTCTATAGATCTAGTTACCAGATAAACCCATCTTATTTCTCCTTCTCTGGAACTGATTTTAATCTCCTGTCCGGTTTTAATTGCATTACCAGCTTTGAATAAATTTACTCTTTCTTCTATTTTCTTGAGTGAATCTGAATGAATCAGGTCCCAAATACTCATCCCCACAATTTCCTCTTTAGAATAACCAGTCAAACTTTCAATGGCTGGATTAGCATAAACACACTTTTCATTTTGATGTATCATAATTGCTATAGGGGCAGATTCTGTTAGAGTTCTAAATTTCTTTTCGCTTAATTTCAAAGCCTCTTCTATCTTTTTGTGATCTGTTATATCAAAAGCGATTCCTCCAATTAGTTCTATGTTTTTTCTACTTTTAAGAACAAACTTATGAGTATTAAAGTATCTTGGCCTTCCTTTCTTATCAGGAACAGTTTCTTCAATTTCTATTACCCCTTTTTCAAGAGTGGCTTCATTTGTAGAAATAAAATCTGAAGAGATTTTTTCTGGAAGTAAATCTTTCACGTTTTTTCCAATCCAATCATTATCTACACCAAACATTTTTTTATAGTACTTATTAATAAAGAAAAATGTACCTTCTCGATCTACAATAAAAGATGCTGCCGGAAGATTATTCATAAAAAGTTCAAAGCGCTTTTCTGAATCTTCAAGTTGTCTTTCATAAAGTTCCTTTTTATGCTCCAGATCTATTTTATTTAGAGCAAATCCAATATCACCACAAATTTCTTCTAACAGATCTATCTCTTCATGAATAAAGATATTAATACTGGGAATAGATATAACTAAAATTCCATGAATTCTTTTTTGGAATCGAGTGGCAAAACTATTGAATTCTTCATGTAGCAGTTATTTCTATAAGCACATTTTGTACAAAACCCCTGCTCTTTAACTATAATAGTCCTATTTTCTTTAATTGTTTTATTAATACATGGAATATTCTTGTTCTTAAAATTCTTTAGCACCACTTCAAAACAACTATTTTCTCCAGAATAATTCCAAAATGAGATTTCCCCTTTTTCATCTAATATAGCTATCAATGCTGTATTGTAGCCTCGAATTTTTGTTAGAAGATTGCAGGCTTTTTTTGTTAAGGCTTCTGGTTTATCTTCTTTAACAATAAGTTGATTAATTGATCTTATAGCATTTAGCAAGCTATTAAGGTGCTTAAGCCTCTCTTTTGCTTTATCAAGTTTTCTTTTGGTTCTTAGTGCATTTATACCAAAGGATAGATTATCAGATAGCTCTTCAAGTAAACTAAGTTCGCCTTCATCAAATGCATCCGTTTCTTTAGAATAGATATTTAGTGTTCCAAATACTTCTGACTTATAATTCAAAGGCAATGAAACAGAAGAGATGTAATCCACTTTCTCTGCACTACTAAAGAAGTGATTTAATAAGGTTTCGTCTGAAGCATTTTTTGAAGTAACAGTGTGACCTTCTTTAAAAGCTATTACTACAGGGCTACTTTTTCTATTATCATCATTAAGGTCTATCTTAAAATCTTTTAAGTAAGCTTTTTCTAATCCACTGTAA
>JBNGCV010000171.1:0-2202 GCA_049975465.1 Kosmotogaceae bacterium
CCTATTATAGGATACAGGGCTTTTCTCTTTTTACAGCATCAATTTTACGCTATCTTCTGGAGTGCAACATTGTTTTTTTGTTTCTCATAAATGAACCATAAATTGGAAAAATGATGATACCATAAAGGAGAAAAGTATTTTTATTTAGAGGTGTTAAGAATGAACATCTTCAAAAATGGAAATTTGATGGTTGTTACAGATGACTGGGGAGTAATAGATGAAAGTAGAGATGTGGCTACCGGAATATATCTTGAGGATACAAAGTACATTTCCAGGATTCAAATGGATATAGGCAGAGTTTTACGCAAACTTCATACCGATCATTACTGGTATGGAATGGAGAATGTCTACCTTTCAAAATCTGTTCCCGATGCCCTTCATTATGACATCGAGGTAGTGGAGAAATTTAGAGCAACCGGTAATAATCTGGAAGTTGAATTAGAAATCCATAATTTTTCTATGCAACCAGTTGAAATCAATGTTAGTTATGAATTGGTTTGTACATATGAAGATATTTTTTCCATAAGAGCCAGAAATGAAGCTCATCTTGGAATAATCGAAAAGAATCATAATGCAGATATGACTGATAAAGGGAAAAAATATGAGGATGAGACTACAAAATATGAAATTCAAGACTCATTACCTTCGGGGACTGTTAGTGTCGAACCAAAAGAAATGGCTACATTAACTGGCTCTATTCATCTTGATAAAACCTTGAAAAAACCACTTCTGTTCAAGGATATTCTTGAAGATAGGCCTGTACAATTCGAACACGATCCTGAACTTTTTTATAATCCTGTTATTAGACAGGGATTAAGAGATTTGAAGGCAATGATGGTAACAACAGAGTTTGGAGATTTTCCAGCTGCAGGCCTTCCTTGGTACGCTACAATATTTGGAAGAGACAGTATAATCTTTGCTCTTCAGATACTACGATACTTTCCTGAAATAGCTAAAACGGTTCTCAGGGTACACAATGCCTTTCAAGCCAAATCAGAAAATGATTTTACAGATGCGGTTCCGGGAAAAATTGTGCATGAAGTGAGATTGAATCCAATGTCAATAGGCGAGGAAATACCCTTCAAATCCTATTATGGAACTGTTGATGCAACACTGCTTTATATAGTATTGGCAGGTGAATATCTGGAAGAAACAGGAGATCTCTCAACAATAGGCGAATTATTGTCTGGAATAGAAGCCGCAGAAAAATGGATAGAAGATTATGCAGATATAGATAAAGATGGTTATATTGAGTATCAGAGTACTTCCAGAATAGGATTGACATCACAGGGATGGAAGGACTCAAGCGACTCAGTTACTTTTGAAAATGGAGAAATTGCCCAACCTCCTGTTGCACTGGTTGAAGTGCAGGGGTATCTTTATTCAGCTTATAAATCACTTTCCCTTATTTATAGAAAGTTTGGTAATAAAGAAAAGAGTCACAAATATAAAAGCCTTGCTTCAGATCTTAAAGAACGTTTCAATGAAGATTTCTGGATGGAAGATGAAAAATACTATGCCATCGCGCTTGATGGAAATAACAAGCAGGTGAATTCGATAAGTTCAAATCCTGGTCACTGCTTGTTCTGTAAACTGATAGATGAAAAAAAATCAGAACATGTTGTCAGCAGATTGCTTTCACAGGAATTATTTTCAGGTTGGGGAATACGAACTCTTTCTAACAGAATGAAAAGATATAATCCGTTTTCGTATCATAATGGAAGCGTATGGCCGCATGACAATTCCCTAATAATGATAGGGATGCGGAGATACGGATATGCACTAGAAGCGAAAAAAATAGCCAGAGTTCTTTTAGATGCCCTTGAAAAAACACCCGGTCTAAGGTTACCTGAATTGTTTAGCGGACTTGATCGACGGAGTACAGGTGAGAGAGCTGTTGAATATCCAACGAGCTGTTCACCGCAATTATGGTCCATCGGAACACTGTTTTCAATTTACGAAATCCTTGAAGGTTAGTGGTTTTTAGTATGTTTTGATAATGCTTTGAATTTATACAAATATGTTATAATTAAACAGTTTCAAACAGGTGATGAACACTAAACCGGATAAAGGAGTACCGGTTATGAAAAGAAAAAGAGGATTTTCTTTAACAGAAATACTGATAGTACTTGCAGTATCGTCAATTGTACTTGCAATTGTTACTGTTGTTTCTTCCATGACTTTCAAAACATCCAGCCAGCT
>JBNGCV010000172.1:0-2194 GCA_049975465.1 Kosmotogaceae bacterium
AATGCTTTTCAAGAATTAAACCAAATAACTGTGCGATATCATAAAGTAATTTTTTCTCTTCATCAAAGAAAATTTCCTCATGTTTTTTGCTTTTGACTTTAGTAGAGTAAACTTCAATTAAACCTTCTTTGCGCCCTTTCACAAAAATATTCTGTGATATTTTATTCTCAGTTTCGACAAAATTTGTAGTTGAATATTTTTTGTTATTTATCCTCAGTCTTACATGTGTTTTATCCGGTTCTTTAAAAGAATTTGGTATCAACTCTACAGTTTTTTGGAAGAATTCATCAATTTTGACATGTGGTTTTTCAATTAGTTTGGAAATAGCATACAAACAATCAAGTTCTTTAACTCTTTCATTAAGATCGAAAATGGAACGAGCTCTTTCTTTCTGGGATTCAAAATAGCCGGACATATCCTGTCCAATACACAAGATTTTGAAATTTTCACTTGTATCATCGGGTAAAAAAGAAAAGTACCAGCTGATTTTTTTCTTTTCACCATTTTTGAAGAGAACAGGAATTTCTCTGTAATAATATTTTGGAGATTTTGTTTCATTTAGAACTGTCAGGAAGTATTCTCTTTCTCTTTGTGAATGCTCATCCGGTAACAAAACTCTGAAAAAGTCTTTCCCCTTAAGATCGTCATAAATATAACCAAGAATATTGCATCCTTCTTCATTTATATTTTCAATTAGCCCATCAGAATTAAGTGTTATCACAATAAGTGGAGAACTTTCTTTAATCTGACTTTGTTGCTTTTCATACTTCAAAAATCTCCCCCTCATTCATTAGAAAAACATTCAATCGATTAATTATATCACTTACCATATGCAAAAAAACATTTGCTCTTTTGCTTATATAAGCTAAAATATAATAAAAGGAAGGAGGAATATTATGTTTGATGTAATAGTAATTGGTGGAGGACCAGGAGGTTATGTAGCATCCATTAGGCTAAGTAAACTTGGAAAAAACGTTGCACTCATTGAAAAGAATGAATTAGGAGGTACCTGTACCAACGTAGGTTGCATACCTACAAAAGCTTTGTTAAGCGCTTCGCATCTTTATTCCGAAATGAATGATAAAGGTAAACGTTTTGGAGTAACTGCAGAAGGACTTAGTTACGATGTTGGCAAAATAATGAAGCACTCAAAAAAATCAGTAACACTATCCCGTAAAGGAATAGAACATTTGTTGAATGAGAACAATGTGGAAATTATTGAAGGTACAGCAGAAATAGTAGATAAAGGAAAAATCAGAATTAAAGAGAACGGTGCATTTGTTGAAGGAAAGAATTTGATCCTTGCTCAGGGCTCAAATCCAGCCAACTTTCCACCTTTTGAAGATGTTGAAGGCATTATGACCAGTGATGACGTTTTTAGCATGGAAAAATTCCCTGAATCAATCCTTATAATAGGCGGCGGATATATTGGAGTTGAATTTGCTACATTCTTTTCTTCCTTTGGAGTGAAGGTTCATCTTGTTGAAGTTCTTGATCAGATACTTTCAACAGAGGATAAAGATGTTGCTGAAGATATCAAAAAATCACTCAAAAGGAAGGGAGTAAAAGTATTAGAAAAAACTGAAGTGACAACTGTTGAAAAAGAGAATGGTATATTCGCTTCAACTATTAAGAATAAGGAAAAAGACGAACAACAGGAATTAAAAACGGAAAGTGTTTTGCTCGCTGTAGGAAGAAAACCTGCCATAACAGAGGATATTAAAGCGCTCGGTGTTGAAATAGACAAAGGTATTATTACAGACGATCATATGTGTACAAATATAGAGAATGTTTATGCTATCGGCGATATAAAAGCTAATTACATGCTGGCACATACAGCAATGCATGAAGGAATAGTTGCAGCAGAAAACATCGCCGGAATAGATACAAAAATGGACTACTCAGCAATTCCCTCAGTGATATTCTCAAATCCGGAAGTTGCATCGGTTGGTTTTAGAGAAAAAGATGTTGAAAAGAAAAAAATCAAGGTATCAAAATTTCCCATTTCTGCAACCGGAAGAGCCAGAACTATGGAAGAAAGAATAGGCTTTGCAAAGGTTATTTCAGATGAAGAAGATGACACCGTTCTTGGCCTTACACTAGTTTCTCCTAATGCAACTGAAATGATAATGGAAGGTGTAATAGCAGTAAGAAATAAACTTTCTACCTTGCAACTTATGGAATCGATACATCC
>JBNGCV010000173.1:0-2179 GCA_049975465.1 Kosmotogaceae bacterium
GAGCTTCCTTCAACTTTCATGGTTACAGAAGCTTCATAGATTGGTGTTGCAAAAAACAAATATACCCCCGTTATAACTACAACAGCAATTACAACAATAAGGAAGATCTTCCAGCGTTTTCTAAACATTCGGAGAATGTCTTCCAGTGTTAATTCTCTGTAATCCTGTGAGTTTTCATCCATTATAATACCCCCAAACTTTTATATTGCTAACTCCTCATTCATAAAGGTTCTGTATTTTTGATTGACAGTGTTAATTAATTTTCTGTTATCTTTGAATGAATGTTTATCGCTTCCAGTAAAATCCATCCAATAATAACGTTCCAGCATTTCTAGTATCTTCTTTTCCTTTGTTGAAGGTGCAACAATGGTATTCCAGTTGACCTGAAATAAAATGCCCATATTTCTTAGTTTTCTCAAGAAATCTGTTGGCTCAAGTATTACCTTAAATAATCCCGATCTTCTTCTTCTGAAAAGATAATCATATCTTTCAATATGAGCCAGTATAATTCTATAACCTCTTTTCTGCAGTTCAGGTAATTCTTTTTCAGCAGCTACCGGAAACATATTTGTTGGAAATTCCGCCAACAAATAACCACTGTTTCCAAGGGCAATAATGTTTTTTTTAGAAACTTCAGGAATAATATGAACCTCGGATCCCAATTCAAGTACTATATCATCATCAATTTCTTTTTTTAGCATTTTAAATCGTTCATCAAACAGTTCCAATTTTGACCTGACATTAGGCGAATACATATGAGGTGTAAGGAAAATCTTATGTATCCCATTTTCTTTCATCTTCTTAATTATTTCTACACTCTCTTCTAGACTTTTGCTGCCATCATCTACATCAGGTAAAAGATGACAGTGCATATCCACGCCAACCAGATTCCTTTTCAACAGTTAATCACTCACCATTAATAATTCCTGTATTTACACCGATATTAATACCCGAACTCACAACTCCGAGTACATCACCTAAAAAGCTTACAATTTCTTTGATGTTTACATACAGGGTTTGAGGAACATAAACAACAAAATTTGGTTCGAGATAGATATTTGTATCTACTTTTGACTTTAAAAGAGGTTTTACAGATAGATCAACTGTAGTAAAATCTGGTGTTTTTTCGGTATAGTCTCCCTTAAATACTAGAGTATTTGAGCTCTTCGCATCAGCTGTAAAACCACCCGCACCCAAAATTGCTTCGATTACAGTCATTTCTGGCGAATAATCGATGGCTCCTGGATTTTTCACAGCACCAAAGACATATACTTTCAAAGGTGCTGACCTCACATATATTGTTGAGCCGGGAACTATTTTCTTAGAAAGAATTTCCATATCTTCAGAAGAGAAACTGCTATATGTAACTTCATTAGTGGCATTGATTATCGAAATCCACGCTCCTGAGGTAGTCTTTAACCCCCCAGCTTCTGATAACAACTCTGAAAGTGTTTTCGTTCTCCCAAAGGACATTGGTGAGAATAGACCGGGGTTATTAACATCTCCTAGAATGGCTATCCTCTCTTCATCAGATGAGACAACATAAATAAAACTATCTTTATTTAAACTAATCTGCTCACTAGACTGAAGTACTTCAGGGGAATATTCTTTAACGATATCATTATCACTAAATATCTTGATAGTTTTGGCATTTTCAAGAAGGCCGCCAGCTTTTGAAATAATGTTCCCCAGAGTAGGTGTTTCCCTGGACTGGAAAATATACGTTCCGGGATTTTTAACTTCACCAAGAACAGAAACATTGATCTCTTTTGCTGGTTCTACAAATACAATATCACTATTGCCAAGGATTATTTCTTTAGACATGAATTCATCAACATCATAATTATCTGTGGTGCCATCATTACTTCTTACAATTATTTTGTTGACAGCACGCTCATCAACAATCCCCCCTGCTTTACCTAGCACATGCATAGGAGAAGTCTTTTCTTCAACAGAGAAAGTTAACAGTCCAGGTGATCTGACACTACCAAGTACAGTGATTTTCTTAATTCCTTTGTTGACTATCACAGTAGAACCAGGTTCTATTGTGATTGTTTTTCCCTGCATTATGTCAGAAATTTCATATTCATTAATAACACCGTCAGGACCCACTGTTTTCACAATATTTCCTGCTGATTCAAGTGGGTCTCCAGCTTTAGCAAGTGCAGCTGAAAGTGTG
>JBNGCV010000174.1:0-2124 GCA_049975465.1 Kosmotogaceae bacterium
TCACCAATCCATCTGATTCTATATCATAATAGGCTTGATACATATCATTGAAGCGTGGCGCTTTAAGATAATGCTTGATATCTATGAATGTTTTAATTTTTTCTTTCATCTTTATATTCCTTTTGATTTAATGTTAATGGAAGGGGCGCCCAGGATTGAGCGCCCCTCCGGTTAGGTTCATTAGAATGTCATGTTGTCAATTGCTGAAGGATCAAAGCTTTCAAGATCTCTCAGAGCTTTCTCTTTCAATTCAGAAGTTTTACTTTGAATCTCAGCCTTGACAGTCTGAAGTTTTTCCATCTTACTTTTGATAGCTTCAGCATTATTCATGGCATTGACACGCTGTTCAACACTGTTATCGGTGGCTTTGACAACTTCACTTTCAACCTTGTGCTGGTTTTTCAAATAATCCCAGCGAAGACGAAGGCGTTTTATGGCCTTGGTCACTGATTCAATGTTATCCAGTTTGTCCACATTAACCCCGTGGGATGTTGACCCGTCATAAGGGGTTCTTTTTTTCTTTTCTTCAGTCATTTCGACCTCCGTGTTTTCATTGTTAACTTTTACTTCAGTCTCTTCCTGAGACATGCTTTCTTCACTTTTCACATCTTTGAATTCTTGATAATTATCCATTTCATAATTCCTTTTTTTTACATTGACATCTGTTAATGGGAGATAGTCATTTATCTCCACCTTCTCGTTCGTCCTTACCGGACGATTCACCACAAACTCACAAGTCTTTACACTCTCAAGGTCCTCACCTCCTCTCATCTTGGTTAAGGGTTTGTAATCATTCATTGTCTTTACCTCCTTCGTCTTTCGTTTTTGTACCCTGGCAAAAACATTGTGTGAAATAAAATCTCACGCCCGGGAGATATTTTCTCACACCCCCATTTCTTCGCTCTATATCTAGGTTTCAGCTAATCTTGGGGGCTGAATTTTTTCTGGAAGTGACTATTTATGTCACGAATAAATCAGACTCGAAGGGGTTTTTATGGGATAATAAAAGGGCTTGCCCGTATTACCACAGGATGGTTTTTGACTAAAGAGACTTGTTAATTAAGAGGGATGTTTTCTAAATATTTAAAACCCAGTCATCTGGACTTTTTTCCGGACTATATATGTATCCGTTCAACACTTCGATGGAGCGCTTGAGGTGTTTATGTAATTCAACGGCTTTTCTTATCTTTACGGTTTTATAGAAATCGGAAAAGGCATGGCTGACAGATGATCTTAATTTTTCCTTTTGTGGATTTTGGTCCCCAACACGATATCTTGCCTTTTTCCGGTATTCTGATGACAATTGCTTGTATCTTCTGATTTGTTGTTCCAATTGACTCATTTTTTTAATGCAATTATTAGCATATTCTGGATTTCCTATTGCATCATAGTGATTTGCCATCTCTTCCAGTTCATCATACTTCTTTTGATATTCATGAATCTGATCCTGATATTCATCCAGCATTTGTTTTATTGTATTAGATTTAATATCATCAACTTCATGTCCCTGAGTGATTAAGTCTAAAGTGGTTTCACCTTTTTGGAAGGCTAAAAATAATTTTTCAAGAGAAACTTCTTCATAAGGCCGTTCAAGAAGATACGATGTATACAGAATTCCCTTTGATTCTTTGAGTTGAATGAAGTCATTATAATATCTGATAGTATAGATTCCTTCATTGTTTAAAAACAGTTTAGGATATTTCGTAAGTGATTTAATATAGTTAGCCAGATTTGATTCCATATTTTTGGGAATAATAAGGTAATCTGTAATTTCTTCATTCTTATCATCCGTAATGAATTTAACGATATTACCATGTTCCATTGCATCCACCAGTGGAGGTAAGGATGCATACTCTACTTTTAACTTTATTTCCTGACCATTCTGTAATTGCAGTTGTTTCTTAAATTTCTTATTCAGATATATGGTCCCAGCAGCTGCGCCAAGTATAGGAGCAGTTAAAGCTAACGGACCTAAGAAAACAAGTGCACCATAAAGTAACATTTTATTCACACTACCGTTAATAATTGTCGATGTAATGACATTCTTTGATGCCGTATCGGATTGAATCATACTGAGTGTTGAAGGTAATAATGCCTTGTTATTTGTCATTTCAAACTCCTGAT
>JBNGCV010000175.1:0-2122 GCA_049975465.1 Kosmotogaceae bacterium
GGATCGCCTACTGAAGTTAGGGTAAATTCACCACCGTCACCTCTGTAATAGCCACTTTGTCTCGTAATCGTGGCACTCATATAGGCACTTGCAATGGTTGACAGCGCCAAAACAGCCAAGATTGTTAATTTAATTTTCTTTTTCATTTTTACTTCCTTTTCACTAATTTTTTACTAATTTACAAAACACACCGTTAAACTGTTAGTCCTATAACTACAAAATTTAGACAATCCTGCAAATCACAAAACTATTTTTGAATCCATTATAAGGCGTGAAACTCAAAAAATGTGCCTTTGAGCTAACGAGGTATCCATCCCTTAAACCTTAGTCTGAATGATTATATTGTTTGTATATGTATAAGTCAAGAAAAAAATTGGTTTTTCCAAAAAAATTTTATATTTTTCCAGTTTGTATTCTCAAAGAGCTATATCTAATAAACCTAATAGGTATAGTAGGAAATATTAAAAGCAAAGTCAAGAAAAAAATTAAAAAAATTGGGATTTTATAGAAAAATTTGTAACCGTTCACGGGGTATAGACGGTAAAAAATATTGATTATGGACCTAATAATGAAGGTAATGGTAGATTGTTGAAATGAGCTTGGATAGATTGATATATAAATTCGAATGCGTTTTTGCCTTGTCTGGTGCAAGTTGCCAGAACAGTCCAAATCCGTTCGCACCAGGCTCGTCCGTTTTCACTGCGGGTGCCTTGTGTAATATATCGATCTATAACGACAAACCTTATCGCCTGCTCGGCAAGATTATTAGTTGGCTCAATACCGGGTGTTGTGATAAATCTAAAATAGCTATCCCCGTGTTCTCGAAATCTGTTTGCAAGGTTTTGAGCTTGGCGGTTATCTGGAATATCTTTCAAGGCTATATCAATAAATGCTTTACGGCTGACTTCCATTGCTTTGGCAAAATCCTTTGCCGTCATTTCATCGGCTTTATGAAAGATATTAAACATCTGACGAATTTCATCCAGCAGCTTTTGTCCATAATCGGCAGTTGCTTTATCTGTAAGTCCAGCAAGATATTTGAGCTCTCGAATAAGATGAGCCAGACAAAATTGAACCAGAATGTCAAAGTCTTTCATATATTTGCGATAGGCAGAAAAGTAATCGCAGCCTATAATACCTGCAAAGTCTTTACCAATAGTATCTATAATGACTTTAGAGCCTCTGGATTGTGCAATCTTGAAAAAGGTATAATCTTCTGCCCGAAAACACCAAGTCCAGAAACGGACTTTGTTTTCCTTATGACCGGTTTCATCAATATTCAGCTTTGCTTCATTAGGCAGGTATTCAGCAAGCTCATTATAGGCATATTCAAATGCAGCAGATGCCTTTTGTATCAGGTTGCTAAGCTGCCCTCGAGATATAGTTATACCTGCAACATCCCGTATAAACTTGCGTATCGTGGAAAACGAGCAATGACAGGCACCCTTCATATAAGCGATAACAGCAGTCAATCTCGGACCAATCAGTTGTCCTTTTTCGATATGAGCAGGCATTGGTGCATAGTGAGACTTCTGGCAATGCTGACACCAATAACGAGGGCAGGTATGCTGTTCAATTTCAATAGGCGTTTTAACAATTTCAACCTGCTGAACAACTTTTTCGGAGCCTTTAACTTTGTTAAGCTTTCCACCGCAATCAGGGCAGACATCAAGAGTATGTGTTTGAAAATAGTTAATTTCATCCTTTGTAAATGGCGGTCTTTCGTGCTTGGTGTGACCTGGCTGACCACCAATATTTCTGGAGCTGCTGCCTTTTTTATTTTGCGAATGTTTGACAATATCCGAAGAAGGCGGTTTGGAAGAATTGGACGAATTCTTCGAGAGTCTGGCAACTTTTTCGGTAAGCTGTTCAACTTTCTTTATGAGAGCTGCGATTTGTTTATCCCGTTGTTTGAGTTGCTCTTCAAGATCGGCAATACGCTGAATATAAAATTGTTCTGTTTTGGCAGTCAAATCCTGTCCTTACATTTATTGACAGGATTATTATCGGACAGATTTAGAATTATTCTTGAGAAAAATATTGGGATTCCACCGTGAGTATGGTATTATGCAATTTAGTTAAAAACGGGATTTTGGAATTGAGTGCGTTGCTCAATAAGCTC
>JBNGCV010000176.1:0-2096 GCA_049975465.1 Kosmotogaceae bacterium
CTAATCAATGCCAAGGCTTTCCAATAATGCCCTGACCCGCTCATAGGCATCTCTTTGAATTCTCTCGCGAGTTTCCAGATCTGTTTCCGCCAGGAAATTTGTTATAAAAACCGGGCCGACATGCTCGGGTGAGGCAAATTTTTCCTTTAATATTCTCAGACCTTCATCAACTAATTTGTTTGACGGAAATTTCTCAAAGGCTGACACCAACCCACGATGTCCCCCTGGATAATAACGCATGCAATAATAGATATCATAAGCATCCTTTTCCTTCATTCGCCCATTAAGCGCCTGAGCCTTCATCATCAGAAATGGCACAATGGATGCGACCTGGACAATCGCCTGATCTTTTGCGCCATTTGGAAGTTTACCTGTGATCTGGACAGGTATGGTTTGGATAAATGCAAGGTCACAAGCCCGGGCTTTTCTTGGCTTTAAATCTTGCACCCGCTGCGTCCGATGTTTCTTGCCGGTTCCACCATATTCACCCGCTAAAAAGTCAACCTTTACTTTTATTCTTTGTCCTTCGATAAAAACATCCCGGGAATATGTAAAAGGTTGTTCTTCAGGAGCGTATCCCCTTTCAACCAATAACGACTGAATTGTTCGATAATCCGTTTCAGGGATCTTGTTCTGATCCAGGGCAATATCCACATCAATTGAACCAATATGTGACTCCGGTGGATTTTTCAATATCAAGTCTGGAACAGAACCGCCCACTACCACAAAGCCATCAGAATAAATTTGTAATAAATGGGCTATTTCGAGCAGGACTCTTTTTGCTGCTGTGACTAATCCGGGTTCATATTGTTCTTTAGCGTTTCCCATCGTTTTTGAATGACCTCCGTGAAAAGAAAATTGGCTGCTTCTTCACCCCGCCCACGCATTTGCATCAGATCTAAATAAACCTGAACGGGAGTTGCAATTTGAAGATCCTGAAGTTTTTTTCGATTCCAAAAGACGCCTGTGTCATAGGGCTTTATCAGGCTAATATTTGCACCGCTATCCACCTTTTTTAATCCGGCCTTTTTTGCTACCTCCAGAACATCTTGACTTATAAAAATCGTTGACTTTTGTCCTTTTACCATTGGTGCTAAATAATTAGCAGCAGAAAAGCCTGTTAATGCAATTTTGATTTTTACGTTATCACAAATTTCAACGACTCGGGCTTCTAAGTCGATCAAGGGTTCCATAGTGTAAAAATCAAATCTCATGTGATCATGGATGTTGTAATGATTGACCCAATCCATAAGCAGCGCCTCAGGGTTCGATAGAAAAAATCCAACATCCTGATTTTTAATCCATTCTTCTTCTTCCAATCTTCTGCGAATATGAGTGATCATTCCCAAACTGATATCAGCTTCTTCAGCTAAATCTTTGGTTTTCCAGTTTTTATAGGGAAATGTCAATAACACTCGCAAGACTCTTTCGGTTTTTGGCGCATAAAGGTTGGTCAAACTGGTTTCGGCGGGGAATTTATTTGGCATATTTTCCTGGCTGAGAAAGATTGAATCAAAGGCAATCCAAAAATTACCTGAAAGGTCAACATAGCCGATATTTGCTTGTTTGCATATCTCAGCAGACCGTTCAGAAATATAAGGCGCGATCACAATCCCATAGGATTGCGGATGATCCCTTAGAATCACAAGAAGTTGATTAACAGCTTCGCGGACACTTTTTGGCGTTCCCAGGCTCTTAATTTCAATAAGCAGCTCTTTTTCAATGTTATTTTGCTTAAATAGAACGGCTGAATCTACCCTTATCTTGTTTGGGAGTCGTTCAAGGCTGAAATCACCCTTTGGAATTTTTGATAAACAGCTTTTTAGAGCTGAGAAATATTGGTCTTTGATTTGATCTAGTTTTAACAAAATTACCTCTTTTAATGTTTATTAAAACATACCTTTTCATTAAAATCAAGACCTTTTCTGAAAACTTCTTTTCTAAATTGAATATGGTAAGGAAGAAAACGTCAAGGAAACGTAGATCGTTGTGCCCCTACTAGATCGCCCAGATATCCACAAAAAGGTGACGCATTTACACCCAGGGGTTCCGGGGCGCAATAGTGTCTGGGCAATCGCAAAGTCATTATATACAAC
>JBNGCV010000177.1:0-2082 GCA_049975465.1 Kosmotogaceae bacterium
AATTTGTTTTAACAAGATTTGTATGTTGCAGTAAGAATTTATATATACCATGACTCCTATAAATTCCCTCGTAGTATGTATCGCCTTCTCTTAACCATGTAATAGGTTCATAACCTTCAACTGTCGAAGCAGGATACCATATATCAAGAAGAAGCCTTCTATTGTCTTTTTCTTCCGTAGCAAGTTCTTCTCTTGTTAAATCTGTATATTCATCTATTGTAATACCAATGTCATATTTTCCGTCAGGTTTAGGGATAGGAGCAACAGGAAAGATGTATAAAGATAACAAGCCCAGTACAAGAACTACCGTGATTGCGGTTAAAGGAATTATAAACTCTTTATTCATCGTGACCTCCTGGAGTTATAAAATCATCTAATAAAACGTTTTACCCCATGATAAAGCTAATTATATAATAAAGAGTCCATACAAACCAAGCTAACATACCATAGAAACGTAAATTCTGCGAATATCTATTTTTAAAGTAGTAAATGGTAGAAAGCACAACTTTTATCAACATAAATAGAGCTAGAAGAATACCAAGTGGAATGGCCAGTTCTTTGCATATAGGTTTTGATACAATTGACAAAATAATAAAAACAGTATCACTTAACAATCCTATCCAAAGCAGTAAAATGATATACTTTTTTAAAGAATTAAGCAGAAATTCTGACCAGATTGCTATAGAATAAAGGATTGCTGCCGATATTATGAAAAGTTGACAAATAGATGACAAAATCCCACCCCCTTATGTTTCTGATTTTATCATCATTATTTTAGAAACAACAAGATTATTAATACCAGTTTAATGAAAATCATAATTCAATATTTTTTACCATATTAGAGGAGGTGTAGTATGAAGAAATTTGCAATCTTTTTCGTAGTACTTGTTATGGTAATATTTGCATTCTCCGAGAACATTGTTTTGACCGATGTTTTGAACACTGTCAGCCTATCAAGAATTCCAGTTGTTAAATTGGAAGAAAATGGTTCAACAGGTTATACATGGCATTTCGAAATTACTAATCCAGAGGTTTTAAAACTCAAGAGTGAAACCAGAACCGAGACTCAAAAAGACGAAGAAATATTAGGAGCGCCTCAACTTGTTAAATGGGCATTTGAACCACTAAAAGAAGGTAAAACGACAATAATTTTTAGAAACTACCGTGAATGGGAAGGAATATCCAGTACAGTAGATATTAAGGTTTACAATGTGAAAATAGTTAAAGAAATTAAAGACTCAGATAAAGAAGAACAGTTATTGCAATCCCTAACTGTAAACGCAAAAGCTGGGGATAATCTTCTAGTTGTACTTGAGGAAAATCCTTCTACAGGATATACATGGGAATACGAGATAACAAATACAGATTTAATTTCGCTCAAGAATGAGAAAACCATAAATAAAGCTGAAAGGCCGGGAGCTCCAGCTACAAAACAATGGACATTCAATGTGCTTGGTGAAGGATGTACAATGATAGAATTCAAACTACATAGAAGTTGGGAGGAAACGCAGCCAGTAGAAGAACATTACTACGCGATAAATGTGAAAACAGGAAGTGAAAGGATAACCATACCAAACATTGTTGGAACATGGAAAAGGATAAAATCTGAAGGTTTTGGTTATTTCGCACCTGTCAATGGGGATAAACATACTTCATTGCCCGAAGGATTTACATTTGAACTTTTTGTTGAAGAACAGAGCGGGAGAGCATTCCATGGCAGAAAAAAGGTATGGGATAAAGAAGGAAATATTGTTGTTGATGAATATTTCTCCGGAATGATCGCAGGAAATGGAAGAGACGTATATATTGTTGAGCATAAAGACGGGATAATGGTTGGAACGATGCTTTCAAATAACAATATGGAATTGCATTATCTTGAATCATCTGATGAACCAAAAACCATATACTATTTCCTAACAAGAAAAGAATAGTTCAAATCAGGCATACTTCTTTTGAAGTATGCCTTTTCAGTCTATTTTAAAGGTTTTTCTCACTTCTTCTTTTTTATCAAAATTCTCAAAGAGATTTAACCAATCAGCGATTTCTATAGCGAAATCAATGAATGCTTCTCCTTTAGCTGTT
>JBNGCV010000178.1:0-2082 GCA_049975465.1 Kosmotogaceae bacterium
TAAAAAAGAGAAGTCAACGATTGATTCGTTAAGACAACTATATTATACCATGAAGAACAATCAAGACTTAATGAATGGGTTACGCCTTTACTGAACCGGCTAGTAATCCCCTCAAAAAGTACTTACCAAGAACGATATAAATTATCAACGTTGGTAGAGCAGCGATAATCGCGCCCGACATCTGCACATTCCATTGTACAACCTGACTTCCAGCTAAATTGACAAGTGCCACCGTAATGGGTTGGATCGATGGGTCGCTGGTAACAGTCACTGCAAAAAGAAATTCATTCCAGATGTTTGTAAATTGCCATATCATAACCACCACAAAACCAGGGATGGAAATAGGAAGGAGTACTTTAATGTATGCCTTAATCAAACCTGCTCCATCTATATGTGCAGCTTCGATAAGCTCGTTTGGTACTTCAGCATAATAATTTCTGAATATTAACGTTGTTATTGGAAGTCCGTATATTATGTGTGTTATTATAAGGCCCCATAAAGAACCGTACAGACCAATATCCTGCAAAAAACTTATAAGTGGAAACAGTATACTTTGATACGGAATGAACATGCCAAAAAGAATCAGAGCAAATAAAGTGTTGGAGCCTTTGAAGCGTACCTTCGATAGAATATAACCATTAATTGAACCTATTGCAGAAGAAAAAAGAGCCGCTGGTATTACAAGGAAGAAACTGTTTTTTAGGTTAGGACTCAGCCTATTGAAAGCTTCAATAATCCCACTCAGCGAAAAATCTTTTGGAAGAAACCACATTTTCTGCATACTTACTTCTTGAAAGGATTTGAAGCTAGTTGATAACAGGACATATATGGGCATTAGAAAAAAAGTTGAAAGTATGCCCAGCAATACGTACGTAGTGATTTTTTTCCTTAATTTCATCGGGGCACTTCCCTTCTGAGGGCATAATACAGATATGGAATCATGATAACAGCCACCATAATTAACATAATAATCGCTATTGCTGAACCCGTAGCGTACTTATTCGATCTGAATGTTGATTCAAACATATATATAGCTGGCACATCTGTTACATTGTTAGGACCACTTCCAGTCATTGAGTAAACCAATGCAAAGATTTTTAGAGACATATGTCCTAGTATAATCATTGCACTTAATGTTATGGGTCTTAACATTGGGAGTTTTACTTTCCATAGAACCTGCCAATCGGTTGCTCCATCAACCTTTGCGGCTTCTATTAGTTGTTCTGGTATGCCCCTTAAACCAGCCAGATACATAGCCATAGTATAACCTGAGAGTTGCCAGATAGCAGCAACAATAACTGGAATCAAAGCTAAATTGAAGTTAAATATAGAAAAGGTACTCGTATACCATTTCCATTGAAGTGATTCCAGGCCAAATAAACCAAATAGAAGATTTAAACCCTGTGGATTCTTTGGAAAATTACCGGGAGCAAAAATCCAGCTCCAAACTGTTCCTGTTACTACAAAAGATACAGCCATTGGAAAAAGAAAAATATTTTGAAAAATTCTCGAACCTTTAAGTCCTCTGTCAATAAGTAAAGCTAGAATGATACCAATTGTTAGACATCCACCAATAAAAAAGATGGTAAAGTAAAGTGTATTCCAGAGATCAGTTTGAAAACGCGGGTCGGAAAATAACTTCAAATAATTGCTGAAGCCAACAAATTTGTATTCTCCTTTTAACAATGCTGCGAAACTATTCCAGTTTGAGAAGGAAACACGTGTCGTCCAACCAATAAAGATGTATACGAAAATACCTAGAGCCACAATAGTTGGAGATAGAATTATCAACCCCAGCAATTTTTTCTTAGTTATGCCTTTTATTATAGGCACCTCCCGCTTTAATAAAAACCTGAGCCCTTGTTTAGGGCTCAGGCTCTAATGGTTATTTTTTCAAAGATTTTCTTCAGCTGCTTCGATGATTGAGTTCCATGCTTTATCAACATTACCTGTTGCTATAAAACTGTTTATAATGTCGTTAAGAGCGGTTGCAAAGGCTTCAGGTGCTGCTGAACCGTGCGCAATTGATGGTTGAGTGGCCCAGGGGGATTTCACCCCCAGGCTCTCCCAAAACCGGACGTG
>JBNGCV010000179.1:0-2077 GCA_049975465.1 Kosmotogaceae bacterium
GCAAAGCTCAGGATTTGCGCCTTCGGCGGATATGCGAACCTATGAAACGGTTCGGCTTAAAAACAATTACATTTATAAAAGACCAAATATGATCAAATTATTGATATGCGTTCGTAAACGAACGGATTTGCTGGTCTCCAACCAGGATATGCGAGTTAAAAAACAACTCGGATTTGCGAACCTATAAAACGGTTCGGTTAAAGATCAAACACTTTTTAAATATTAAAGACCAAAAAAGTTCTAAATAATTGATATGCGACTCTCTCGGAAACCTTATCAAATATCAAGATTGATTAATGCTGAGCTATCACTTTACTTTTTGATATATTAACATGATATGGTCGAATGATTAAATGATTCAATTAAACTATTTATCCAGATTCAGGGTTCTGTGACGGTTTGTTGGTCTATGTTTTAGGAATGTTAACAAGCTTACTTTTGGCTCATATAATATCTATTATGGTAACTTAACAATAATAATTATTTGTTTTCTTTTGAGATCAAATTCATTTTGGTTTTGTTGTTTATAGTGGTTCTGCTGAATGTTAACAAAAGTTAGATTATATAACCCTGATGTTAATAATTCTAACACAAATTTGCGAACGGTCAAAGTTTGATGTTTTTGTAGTTTAGTGTTATGTAATCTTCATTAGACAGTATTATGTTCGAATAAAAGAATTCAGAAGCGATTATTGCTTGTATACTTTAGTTTACTACATTATGCTTGAGAAAGTCAACTTTCTCAAGCCGAGATCAGATAAAAATCACTTAAATACAAGAAGACGTGAACCGTGAACGGTTGACCGTTGTCCGATTGGTTCTAATGCCCTCTGGAGAGGGCTGCCGAAGGCTGGGTGTGTGCATTTGTTCTTTTATTGTTTATAATATTATTAAATCAGAATCATTTGACAAAGGAGCTGATAGTATAAAGAGAGATTATTTACCTTACAATTCTAAACTTAAGAAACTAGCAAGAGAACTTCGAAACAATAGTACTTTAGCTGAGGTACTTCTCTGGAATGAACTTAAACATAGAAAATTGAAAGGTTATAGGTTTACTAGACAAAAACCTATTGGGAACTATATTGTTGATTTCTTCTGTAAGGAATTATTTCTAGCAATAGAAATAGATGGAAGTACCCATAATGATAAGGGCGAGGAAGATTTTAGAAGACAGGAAGAACTGGAAAAATTAGGAATAAAATTCCTTAGGTTTAATGATAAAGATGTTAAGAATAATATGAGTGATGTTATTCAGTCGATAGTTGATTGGGTTGAGGGGGAGGAGCATTGACACTTTCTATGAGCCTAATGATATGCGCCTTGAGATAAAGGCGGATATGCGTGTTGAAGAACACACGGATATGCATGCCAATTGAAGGCATGGATATGCGACTTCGTCGGAAAATAACACCCCCAGCTAGGTACTGCTGTCCACCCTCAAGGGTGGATTGTTTAGGAGCGTAAATCAAAAACCTGACACCCCTCCCCGCTTCGCGGTACTCCCCTCGTAAGGGGAGAATAAAATAACGAGAAGACGAGAAGGACCGAGGTGACGAGAATCCGAGAGGACGAGATAAAAACAACGTCCAACGCTTGCCTATCGGCTCGCTTGGTCCAACGTTAACACTTCGTCCAACGCTTGCTAAAGCAAGCTTCGTCCATCGAATAAACCATAAAAGTCAAGTGAACACACCTCGTCGCTGCGCGCCACTCCTCTGGTAGAGGAGAATAAAATAACGAGAAGGCGAGAAAGACCGAAGAGACAAATATCAGAGACGCCAAGATAGAAGAAACATTGATAAGCTTATTGGGCAGCGATCACATGTGAAACGAATTTTGGATTTGATTTACAGTTTGTGAACAGCTGCCTTTACCAGTAATTGTTAATCTTTGTCTGTTTAATATGTGTTTTATTGTTGGGATGACAATATATGGAGTTCCTATCAGTCTTTACTCTTTTGATTAAAAATATATTATCGTATGTCATTATGTATGTTATAATGTAAGCAGTAAACATAAAGATATTCGCAATTTTATTAAAGGAGAGACCAATATGAAATTTGTGCCTTCGAGA
>JBNGCV010000180.1:0-2075 GCA_049975465.1 Kosmotogaceae bacterium
ACTCAATGAAGATAAACTGCCCACAAATGCAAGAGAGCATATAAATGAACTAAAGAGCCTTGAGTTCATTGAAGAAAACAAGAACATCATATTACTTGGCAACTCCGGTACGGGAAAGACACATCTGGCAACAGCGAACTGAATAAATTGCTGGAGCAATAATTGACAGACATTTTGTCCCCAGTCTATTAGTTATTTTCACTGGAAAGAGTTATCGTTTGGAACATTCTGGTATTAGAACATAATCATTTGCCTACATGTTTGATTCTTATTTTTTCAAATGATGTTTTCTACCTCGCGGACGAGTTTTCCATACTAATATAAAAACGGGCAAATTCTGCCCGTCAATATAACTATAACTATTTATAGTGGTATATATAGTTCATTTACACGAATTATACTTTGCAAGAATGAATTTTGGCTCATTAAACTCAATTTCAATTGATACATATTCTTCTTGTACTTCATTTAAAAAAGTAATATCATTCACTTTCCATAGTGCAAAAGTCAGTTCATCTCCTGAATACTCTGTAACTGTTTCATATGGTACTTTTAAAGTAACTATATCTCCATGTTCGTACCAATGGTATTCGGGATAATAAATATTTGGGTTGCTGTTATCAACAACAGCTAAATGTGGGAATTTTTCGGTTTTCAAAAGGTATTCAGTATAATATTTAATTGTATATTGGCCAGCCGTTTTAGAGTCGAATAATCTTGTATTACTGGCAATATTATCACTCCAACCTAAAAATGTAAGACTTGCATCATTTTGAGACCCGAAATTTGTAAGATCGTCAAAATTCTGTTCATTTATGAGATTTAGCATAAGAGTTGGTGAAGCAGTAATTTCGATAGAATCTCCAGAATTCACCGATGTAGAATAAGGTGTCATAACTTCATTGCCATTAACCAAAATTGGTATTTCACTTAATGGTGTGCTGTCGATAGTTAACAAAGTATTCTTGAAATGAGCAACTAAAAACCTATCTTCCGTTGCCTTAAATGTAAATGAAGTTTCTGTACTTATAACACTGTCATCTTCATACCAGGCATCAAAACGCCAATTTTCATTTGGTGTTGCGACTAAGGTAACATCAGATCCTAATTCATAAGACCCACCGCCAGAAACTATTCCGCCTTCAGCAGGACTGGCTGACGCTGTAATTTCAAACTCAGGAAGTTTGAAAACCGCAGTGGCGGTTATGTCTTCGTTAATTTCAATTTCAGTTGTGGTAGCTTCGATAGTTTCACCAGTACTCAGTTTCCAGTGTTTGAATTCATAATCACCTGTTGGAGTAGCTATTAAGGTTTCGGTCCATGGTTCTTCATTTTCTTCTCCATAAATTCCAGTAGCAGGTTCTGTTTCACCTTCACCAATTTTATCAATGGTTAAGATGTACGTCTTTTTATCAAAATTAGCAAACAGATGTTTATCTTCAGTGGCATTAAATGTATATGCAGTATTTGTGGATAATACTGTATCATCTTCCGAATCAGTCCAGGAACTAAATTCATAACCTTCATTTGGTGTCGCAACGACTGTCACTTCCTGACCATGCTCAAAAATGCCATCGTCTGAAACGACCCCTCCATCTTCTGGTGAGGCAGATAACGTTATATCATATTCTTTCAGTTTAAATGTAGCTGTGGCATTTACGTCTTCATCTAAATAGAAAATAGCAACATCATCTGCGATAATGTCATGGTTTTTATCAATATCCCAGTTTCCAAATATATAATTATTACTAATGCTTTTTGGTGTGAGTGTAACAGTAGCAGCTTCGTGTGAAATAGTAGTTGATTCTTCTGTTGAAATAGTTTCATTATTTATTTCTATGAATACTTTTCCTTCACCTATAATATTCAGATTTAAATTATTTTTTTGTGTAATGTCATAAATAAAACTGTAAGTATCGCTTGTTGCTTTAGCAGAATGCTCATCTTCTGCTACAATGAACCAATAATAAGTATCTTCTTGATCAAGATTGTCCATTTCGTAATATTTTTCCGTAAGATTTGACTGTTCTTGCTTTATATTCCCATTTGTACCAAAATAAACATGAAACTTTAAT
>JBNGCV010000181.1:0-2065 GCA_049975465.1 Kosmotogaceae bacterium
TTCATCCATCATCTTCAATATCATATGTAATACTTCCTGTCCCCTACCAAGAGCAAAGACGGGTAGAAGTGCACGTCCTTTGTTCTCAAGAACTGAAGCTAATTTTTCGTTTAGTCTTTTAAGTTCATCATATCTTGTAGCTCCATATCCTTCTTTTAGTCCGTAAGTTCCTTCTGAAATCAAAATATCGATGTCTTCTGGTAGTTTTGCTGCTGGAATTGTGTACTGATCAGATAATGAAATATCTCCTGTGTAAAAGTACCTCTTTTTTTGGCATTCTATCAATACCGAAGATGCGCCCATGACATGACCAGCAGGATACAGTGTGAGATAAGCTCCTTTACTGAGTTTATAACGTTTATAATAAGGTAAAGAAATAATATGTCTTTTTGTTTCTTTGACCTGTTTGTGATTGTAAAGGATGGGTTCATTATCTTTTTCAAATTTCTTTTTCATAACCTCTACTGAATTCCTGAGGATTCTTACAGAAAGTGCCTTGTTTTGCTTTGCAGTTAATACCTTCACATTAGGAAATTCTTTTATTATGTAGGGTAGAGAAGATAGATGATCATAATGAGCATGAGAAACAATTACATAGTCAACTTTCTTTAGATTTTCAATGTAAGGAAGCGACTCGTATCCTTCTCTAACCGGATGGCGTCCGGCATCTATTAATATATCAAGTCCAGCGACGTTAACCAGATAACAGTTGGCACCTATTTCTCTGCCGCCACCGAGTGGTATAAATTTCATTATATTTGCCTCCTCTGCAGGTTAATTCTATCAGAAATGGAAAATACTTTCTTCTTTGTTTAGAAGCTTCAAAGGAGTAAAATAATAACAACGTTCTTTATTCATCGTATTCTTAAAAAGTGGCAGGAGGGTTATAAATGGAAAATGAATGGGGATATATCATTGATTTCCTTTATCTTGCTTTACTTTTTGGCGCAGTAGCAGTTATAAAAAGCCTTATCAGACCTCTAAAAAAACTGTTATTACCCAATTCTGTTCTTGCCGGATTTCTCGGAATTTTATTTGGTCCCAGTGTACTGGGAATACTTAATTTTTCTTATGATCGCCTTGGTGTCATGGTCTATCATTTTATGGCCATTGGGTTTATAGCAATTGCTTTAAAGAGCCGGAAGAAAAATTCTACACGGACAGCTGTTAACACAGGTTTTATGATTGCTGTTTCTTATGCGATTCAGGGAATTCTTGGTTTTAGTGTAGCGCTTTTCATATTCTTTACGTTTTTCAAAGATGTTTTTATGCCTTTTGGGTTGTTATTACCCCTGGGATTTGCGCAGGGACCAGGACAGGCATATTCAATGGGAACGCAATGGGAAGCTTTGGGATTTACTAACGGAGGTACAATAGGGCTGGCTATTTCAACTTTTGGGTTCCTTTGGGCAGCTTTTGGAGGGATAATACTTCTTAATGCTCTTGTCTTTAGAAAAAAGGCAGGACCTTTCAAACTGGAAAAACCAAAAGTTAGAAGAAGTGTTGAAACAACGGTTAAGGATTATGAGTTTTCTGATATTGATGGTATGACGATACAAATGATTACGGTAGGGATTGTGTATTTCGTAACATTTATGTTTTTAAAGTGGTTTACAGGATTTATAGGCGATTTTGGAACGTTTGGCGAAACATTTTCTCAGGTACTTTGGGGATTTCACTTTGTAATTGGAGTAATGTTTGCGTTTATTTTTAGAAAGCTTTATGACAAATATCGCAGTAAGAAAGAAAAAATTGAGTACGTTAATAATTTTCTTCTTCAAAGGGCAGCTGGAGTTGTCTTTGATTTCATGGTTGCTGCTTCTATTGCAGCAATATCCTTTGAGCTAATAAGTGAATACATTGTTCCAATAATTTTGTTAACCACTGTCGGTGGTTTTGGAACAATGCTGTATTCTATTTGGTTTTGTAAAAGGATCTACAAAAATGCTGTTCTTGAGCATATTATAGCGTTTTTTGGAATGCATACGGGTACAATATCTACAGGTATGGCGCTTTTAAGAGAAGTTGATCCGCAGTTTGATTCTGGAACAGCTGAAGATATGGT
>JBNGCV010000182.1:0-2052 GCA_049975465.1 Kosmotogaceae bacterium
CTTCTTAGTATTTGCTGCTGTTCAGATTTTAGATTACAGCCTGGTTCGCCCTGTGAGGATCACAAACATTTCAGAAGAAGCTGGGATTGCGTGGCAGATTGATATGGTCAGGGTCGATCGAAATTTTACTGCGATTACCGGCTGGGCTTTCATTCCAGGGAATGCACCTGCCGACATGGGGATAAAAGTAGTGCTGCAAAACACTGAAACAAAGCAATCCTTTGAATTACCGACAACACTCACCGAAAGAGACGACATTAACGATCAATATGCGGATGACATTGATTATTCCAAAGCCGGCTTTTTATCCAGGGTGAATCATCAGTTTCTTGATTTAGAGGGAGCATCTTATGACATTTACATCAAATTCATCAGCCGGGGTCAGCCTGTCTTTATCAAAACGGGTCTGGTTGTAAGCAAGCCTTAAGGAGATCGGTTCTTGAAAAAACCATCAATAAAAAAATTGTTCAAAAAAAAGAACTTACCGTTTCTTGTTTTGGGGCTTGGCATGCTGCTGGTCCACCTTCTTGCCCCCATCCCGATAGCGGATGATGTTTTCTTTAAAGGGAATCCTGCCGGGATTTTCGATTGGGCTTTTTATAAGGAGCGTTATTTTGAGTGGAGTTCCAGGCTGATCCTGGAATTTTTTGTTGTCGCTTTTCTAAAACTGCCCTCCATCATCTGGCGGGTACTGAATTCTGGGGTGTTGGTTTTGTTGGGTGTGGCGCTCTCAGAACTCTTTGTAGAGAAAAATAAGAAAGTTTTCAACTGGTTTATCGTGTTCCTTTTGTTTCTTTTTCCGTTATGAGAAATGCTTTCAGCAGGCTGGGTCACCATATCAATCAATTACATTTGGCCGCTTACCTTTGGATTGCTGGCTTTGGTTGTGGTTAAAAAGATCCTTTTGGGCAAGAAGAAGATTCGGCTAATTGAATATATCCTGTCGGGTTTGTTTTTGATATTTGCAGTCAACCAGGAAATTATGGTTGTCATTTTAGGAATTGTGTTCTTAACTTCAGCTGTTTACCTCATTTTGAATAAAAGATTCCATTGGTTTATCGTGATGGGGCTTGTTTTATGTCTCGGTAGCATTGTATTTACACTGACAGCGCCGGGAAATCACCTGAGGCAGCAGGCTGAAATAAGATGGTTTATTGATTTTAATTACATTTCTTTTGTGGAAAAATTGGAGATTGGCATTTCATCGACCCTGGCACAATATGTTTTTAATTTTAATTTCCTTTTCTTTATTTTCAGCTCATTATTAGCCATCGCGATTTTTTCAAAGTACCAAGATCTTTTATACAAAGTCTTTGCGTTGATCCCCCTTGTGATGTCATTGGTATTTGGCAATGGTTTTTATGTGATTGTGGATCGCCTGTTTCCACATCTGGCGTCTATCGACACCGAAATTACTCAATATGGACTGATCACCCTGGGAAACTTCACAAGAATTCAGTCGTATATTCCTTTGTTCTTGCTGCTGATGACAGCATTTGTTATTTTGATTTTGATCTACATAATTTTCGGGAATACCTGGAAAAGCACCATTGCTCTCGGTGTATTAATCCTGGGACTGATTTCAAGGCTCATTCTGGCATTCTCTCCGACAATTTGGTCAAGCGGCATCCGAACACATTTTTTGATGATCACCTCATTTATCATCTGCAGTATTATGATTATCCAGGATTTGGCAAAACGAAAGTCCGGTCAGTTTATTGAGAACTTACTAATTGCTGTAGGTTTTGTAGCAGGATTCTCGTATCTTAATTTATTAATGTCTTTGTAAGTATTCCTAAAGTTTAGTTAAAAACTTAGCTTTTCGAGTTTAATCCTGAAATTCTTCCATTTATGCAGGTATTATTTGGAACTATTTTTAGGTTCTTGGATGTAAAAGGATAACTAAAGATTTTCAATATAGGGTGGACAATCACAATTGGGGGCTTTGTTCACTCATTTATAAAAATTTTTTATCGAAAATTCCTGAATAATGGCATAAAACTTGCTGCATACTGTGCGAGGAATGTCATCATGGAAAATGAGATGGATAGA
>JBNGCV010000183.1:0-2030 GCA_049975465.1 Kosmotogaceae bacterium
AGTTTTTTTCAATCTCAAATTTCTCTTCTATGGCTTTTCAACTTCCAGAACTTGGTTTACTAACTCTTGCAATGGCGATTACAATGTTAAGTGGTGGGATAAATCTTTCAATAATAGCTAATGCGAATTTAGCTGGCATAATTATGGCAACATTGATGAAAACTATTATGGGAACTGGAACAGATATAAGTTTGATATCATTGGTCATAGCAATCTCAGCGGGGCTTTTAGTATCTACTTTTGTTGGGTTTTTAAATGGTACTATAATTGCTTATATTGGAGCTTCTCCCATTCTTGCAACTCTTGGAACAATGACCTTGCTTAATGGAATATCAATTCTTTTTACGAAGGGTTATGTTATTTCAGGTTTACCAAAAAAAATGATGTTTATTGGTAATGGTAGTTTTTTGGGGATTCCTTTTCCTTTCATTATTTTTGTAATTACTCTAATTTTAGTAGGTTTTTGGTTAAGAAAAACGCCTTCTGGGTTTAGCAATTATCTTATTGGTTCTAACGAAACAGCAACACGTTTTTCGGGGATAAATACAAAGAAAGTAATTATGAAAACTTACATTGTTTCTGGCTTTTTGAGTGGTCTTGCGGCTGTTGTAATGATTTCTAGATTTAATTCTGCTAGAGCTGGATATGCAGAATCATACTTATTAGTAACAGTATTGGCTTCTGTTTTTGGTGGATATGATCCCAATGGTGGTTTTGGGAAAGTTTTGGGTCTGTTTTTATCTCTTTTTATTCTTCAATTGGTTTCATCAGGACTTAATCTTTTGGGAGTTAGCTCTTATCTTACGATTGCTCTATGGGGGCTTATTTTAATCGCAGTAATGGTGCTTCATAAATTTCAACCTAAGACAACATAATTTTCTTTAAAGATGAAATACTGAAAAAATTAAGGCTTCTTAACTGAGAATTTGTTATTACTGAGTTGTTGTTTATTACTATAAATTAGAACAACATATTAAATCTAACCAGAATAACTTCTCTATATTTATATGTGCTTCTGGGTGGAATCTTCGATCCCATTCATCGCCGCTAACATCATCGCCACATGAAAGTAATTGTCCGAACTCTATCTTTCTGAATTGTGAAATAGCAATAAGGGCTGATGCCTCCATCTCTACTGTAAGACAATTTTCAGAAAGTCTCTTTTCAATTATTCCCCTGGGTTCTCTATAAATAGCGTCTGTAGTCCAGGTTTTTCCAGTGAGGCAGGGCACACCTATTTCACCCAAAGTTGACTCAATTATTTTTACTATCTCTTGATCAACAGCAACTTCACGGGATGGAGGAAGATAATGATATGATGTTCCTTCATCTCTAACAGCTGAAGAAACAACAATTAAAGAACCTCTTTCGCATTCTTTTTTCAAAACGCCAGCTGAACCACATGCAATACACTTTTGAACACCAAAGGCTATTAACTCTTCCAGAACAGCTCCTGATAGGGGAGCACCTAATCCTGGATTAATTATAGCTATATCTTCATTTTGATTTAGTAGTCTATATATGGGGAAAATCCCGGTCTCACTCTTTATTTCATGAATATCCTCTAAAAGATTCTCATTTAGTAGTTTCTCTACAACCTTTTGATAAAAAACTAATACCACTCTTTGTGGCATCTTTTCTACAGGTGCATATATTTTTGATGGTTCTATGATAGATAGTTCATCGTAGCTATGCTCGAAAAATGGTAGATCTTTTTCCACAGCCTTACCCCCTTCTTTGGATTATATCATTATGAAATTGAGATCAGAAAAAACGAGAGCCGAGAAGGACCAAGGAGACGAGAAGCTGAGATTTTATAAAAAACGGTTATAGGTTCTAGGGTATAGGGTTTAGCAAGAGATAAAAAAACGTCCAACGCTGACGCTTGGTCCATCGTCCAACGCTCGTCTTACAACTCGCTTCGTCCGTCGACCATGAGAAAAACACGTTGTACGGCAGTAGGTTGTGGGTTGTACGGAAGTTCAAAAGCAAACCCTTTGATTTGCGCCTTAGGAACAGATGGATATGCT
>JBNGCV010000184.1:0-2026 GCA_049975465.1 Kosmotogaceae bacterium
GGCGCTGTGGGTGATCATCTACTCTGTGCAATAATTCAATTTGATCAAGCCATTTTTTTGCTAAATTAGCAACTTCTTCTGTAAAAACATCGAGGTTTTTTGAAGTGAATATCACTTCGTCCAATACAGATTGCGTAAATAATTGATGATCAGGATTTTGAAATATAAAACCAATATCTTTGACGAGTTCAGATGTTTTAATTTTTGGTGAGACTTGATTGAAACAGCGTAAGTTTCCGTTGCTTGGCGTGTAAAAACCCATCACTGTTTGTAACAAGGTGGTTTTTCCGCTCCCGTTGGGTCCCATCAAGGCGATGAATTCCCCGGAAGAGATTTCAAAATTGATGTTTTGAAGAATTTTTCTACTCTGGATGTTCACATCAAGATTGTTAACTTCAACCCAGCAATTGGATTTTTGTTGAATGTGGGACAGCCTTTGAGGAAAGGGTAGATGAATCCGATTTGTGGGCGCTGGTTGAAGCTTATAGTTTTCAACAGAACGGATTTCACCCTGGTCAAGAATAAAGAATTTTGGGTTTAAGTCTTCGAGTTGCGCTAATTTGTGCTCAAATATGATAACAGTTAGTGCCTCAGATCCCCGTAAATTATGAAGCGTTTGAAATACATTGCGGGTAGCAATGGGGTCTAAATTTGACGTTGGTTCATCGAGGATCAAAAGTTCAGGAGATAGGGCAAGCATGGATGCAATCGCTACCTTTTGCTTTTCTCCACCAGATAGCGTCGCTAAGTCGCGACCCCTTAGTTCTATACCTTTAACAATCATCAGTGATTGATTTATTTGGTCTTCAATTTCATCTGGTGGAACACACAAGTTTTCAGGACCAAAGGCAATCTCATCGTCAACATTGAGTGTGCAAAATTGGTCTTCAGGATTTTGCTGAACGTACCCAACTTTTCTGCTGGCTTCATAAAGGGGCAGTTGGGTCATATCTTCGCTATTGATAATTATTTTTCCTGAATAATTCGCCGAATCATCCTGAAATAAGAAACCTGCAAGGGCTTTACCGAAGGTGGATTTTCCACAGCCTGACTTACCTGTTATCACTAAGAAATCGCCGCGATTGATTACAAAATTTAATTCACGAAACACGGGTGTGTTCTCACCGGGATATGTATAGGAAAATTTGCTTACTTCGACCCAGCTCATCGATTAATTAATTTCTATGCTTGAAATAGGGTAAATCAGAATATCACCGGACATTTCAGCAAGAACATAACTGATACTTTCATCCTCAATCAAAATGAATAACCGAATGTCGTTATTTTGTTTAATTGTTTCCCAATCAATTGTGAGGTCTTGACTTTCCTCTGATTTAAAGATGACTTGAGAAACGTTACTTCCTGTTTCTGATGCTTCTATAACTTTCCATACAGGTACACCTTGCAGCTTTCGAGATCCTTCAGGAAGGGCTATTTGTGTGCTGTCCATCTCAGATATCCAGTTTTTAGCTTCAAATAAATATGTTTCATCCTGTGGATTATTGATTTCGAGCCCTTTAGCAGCTATCAGGCGAATATCTATCAGGTTCCGAACCCAGGCTTTACTGCTTTCAGGTCCAACGATATCGAAGGAAGCGTTTTGTCCACGTCCTTGTTGAACAAGAAGAATATTTTCATTTTCATTCAGTTCATCAGCGCTAATCATGAAGGCGTAACCATCTGAGGCTTCAAGCAGGACGGTATTCATGTCTTTATGGGGTTCCGCATAATTTATAATCTCACTTAATGGGAAGCCTTCGTATGAAGTGAGGACGCCGCGATATACCATTTGTCGAGTGACTTTTTTGATATTAAGCTCGTTGTTTGGAAACGCTAAGGTGCTTTCTACTGCGCCAGAAATTTTGATAGTTTCTGCGCCTTTCAATGTTCCAACCAATACAAATGTAAAGACAAAAGCAAAAATCAACGTGCTTAACAGGATGATCCAGCCCAACTTTTGCTTCTTTTCTCTTTGTACAGGTAATTTAACAACGCCAGCATTTGTGAGCATATTGATCAACCAATA
>JBNGCV010000185.1:0-2025 GCA_049975465.1 Kosmotogaceae bacterium
GTTGATTTTTTCAGGTAAACTTTACCGGATTTAACGTCCATGTATATTTTTCGTGTATACTTTCCGCCTGTATCACTTTCAATAATGGGAATGTCTTCCATTTCTATCATCATGAATGCATGGGATACGTTATCAAAGGGGATCCTGAGACGGCTGTTTTTCATTGCTTCCATGACGGCGCCACCGCCAAAGATCTTCGCCCTTATATTCTTACGTTCTGCACCCTTCTCTTCCATTTTCGTAAGCAGGGTATCAATTGCGTTAATACCGTATTTTTCTGAATTACTCAACTTGTAATTTCCGATCAACACTCTACCTGGAAGCATAAAATGATTCATGCCCGCAATGCCGTTCTCTACATCATGAAGGCATATTGCCACACAGGACCCCAGTATGGTACCGATCATCTCCTGGTCATTTGATACGTAGTACTCGCCGGCGTTGATCATCACCAGTTGTTTTTTAAAGTTATGACTGTATTCACTGCTGTCCCATAAAATGAGAGGTATAAATAAAAAATGCTATTAATCTCACAACTGAAAGATATTGTTGGATTATCCAAGTCCTCAATACATCAGCACTTAAAGGAGATTAACAGCATGTTCAAAAGTAAAACGATATTGTCACAAATGCAATCATTTATTTCGGGATATGATTTTAAAAATGCAGTTTCTGAGTATAACGGAGACAAAGGGATCAAAGTGTTTTCAACGAAGAACCTGCTAAGTGTGATGCTGTATGTGCATATGGCGGCGAAACAAAGTCTAAGGGACGTTATTGATTCCCTGGAAAGTAAACAAAATCTCTGGTATCACCTTGGGCTACAATCATTGTCTCGAAACAATTTATCATATTCATTACGGAACAGGCCGCATCAAATATTTGAAAAGACATTTTATACATTACTGGGACGCCTACATAACGAGAGAGGGCGGGTACATGACAAAAGGTTTAAGTTTAAAATGCCGTTACGAACCATTGATTCAACAACCATAAGCTTGTGCCTCTCCCTTTTTGACTGGGCGCATTTTCGGAAGAAGAAGGGTGGCATAAAACTACATATGGTTTTAAATAACAGAAACCAGCTACCGGAATTTGTAAATTTCAGCAATGCGAAACGGCATGATATTACCGTAGCTGATTCCTTTCCGATATCGACAGATTCGATATATGTGTTCGATAAAGGGTATATTTGCTTCGATTTTCTTGCAAAAATCAATACAAACGGGGCATTTTTCGTAACTCGGACGAAAACGAACACACAATACCAGGTAATTGAGCGGAAGAAAAAGGCACATCCGGATATCAGGGCCGATTGGATCGTACGGTTTAACAGTTACAAATCGAAAGATTACCCTGAGAGATTACGAGTGGTTCGTTATCATGACCGAGAAACGAAGAAGATATACGAATTCATGACCAACAACTTTGCACTATCTGCGAAGACTATTGCAGATATTTATAAATCAAGGTGGGACATTGAATTATTTTTCAAGTGGATCAAACAGAATTTGAAGATTAAAACGTTTATTGGAACATCAGAGAATGCAGTGAAAATCCAGATATGGACAGCGTTGATAGCCTATCTGTTAACCGAATATATTCGGTTCAAATCAAAAACGTCTTTTCCAATACTTAAGACGTTTCGAATATTAAGTGAGAATCTGTTGTTCAATATGGAATTATCGGAATTGCTAATGAAAAAACCACCACCTTTAATTAATACAGGTAGAGGTGGTGATTTGCAATTAGTTTTGGGTTTTTAAAATCTATGGGACAGCAGTGACTGTAAATAATAAATAAATTGTGAGGAGAGTATACGAATGAAGAAATCTATGATTATATACTGGGAAACACAATTATTTTCACCGATGAATTATTCGGCGAAATGGTTATGCAGGTTATTAAATTTCATGCAATAGCAGTTGTTGATAAAAATGGTTATCGTACAAATGAAGTAAATATTGAAAGAAAATTAGGATTTATTAAAATTAATGATGATTGGAAAATTAAAAGCTTATATAA
>JBNGCV010000186.1:0-2024 GCA_049975465.1 Kosmotogaceae bacterium
GATAAAAACACTTGAAATGCTCGAATCTTCAGGAGTTATGTTAATTACAACAAAAAACAAAACGCTGAAAAAGGAGCATTTCAAGTGAAAGATAATGTATGTAAAACTATCGAAAAATACAAGGAAAATTTGGAAAAACGTCTTGAGAATAATAACGAGGAAAGCGCAACGCCGGTTTTCTCTGCAGCGAATATTGAATATGATATCTCCGGAAGGGTGTCGGCAATCCACTGCGGCGGAATCGGTCTCGTTGGTCAGTTGGTAAAGAAAATCAAATTGCCGGAGATGATAAACAACAGGCTTGATTTATTAAAGAGGCATAAGCCGTATTTTGAATCAGACCACATATTGAATATCGCGTACAACATAATCTGCGGTGGAACATGCCTTGAAGATATAGAATTACTGAGAAACAATGTCGCCTACATGGATGCTATGGGAACAAAGAGGATTCCCGATCCAACGACAGCCGGTGATTTTTTAAGGAGATTTGAGGAGAAGGATGTTCATACCGTAATGGATATCAGCAATGAGGCAGCACAGCATGTCTGGGAAACAACACTGGATGAAGACTCCCGCCAGGCTGGGATAATTGATGTGGACGGAAAAATCCAGGAGACTTATGGTGAGTGTAAAGAAGGGATGGACATGAGCTACAAGGGGGTATGGGGATTTTCAACACTTGCCGCGACTGAAGCGACAACGGGAACTCATCTTTGTGTGGTTAACCGGCCTGGAAACAAATTGTCTCAGGAGGGAGCTGGGAAGTGGATAGATAAGGCAATAGCGGTTGTGCAGAAATCATTCAACAAAGTGTATCTCCGGGGCGACAGTGCGTTTGCGCTAACAGACAAGTTTGATGAATGGTCTGGAAATGATGTGGGGTTTATATTTGGCTATAGCAAATGGCAAAATTTGCTCAAAAAAGCTGATTTATTGGATAAAGACGAGTGGAGAAACATTGAAAAACCGCAAAAGGGTCGTGGGAAAGAGAGGAAAAAGAAACATCGCGTGAAAAGAGCAATGGTGATCAAAAGAGAGTATGAGACAATAACTCAAAAGAATCAGTATGTAGCAGAATTCCGCTATCGCCCAACAAAGTGTGAAAGAGATTATCGGGTAATCGTTCTAAAGAAAATTGTAGATGTTACGAAAGGCCAGCGATTATTATTTGAGGATTGCCAATATCTTTTTTACATTACCAACATAATGGACATGTCGCCAATTGATTTGCTGCGGTTTATACGGGGCCGATGTAATCACGAGAATAAAATCGAGCAGCTTGATAACGGTATACATGCCCTGAAAATGCCGACGGCAGAATTTATGGCTAATTGGGCGTACATGGCAATATGCTCTCTTGCGTGGAATCTGAAGTCATGGATAGGCTTAGTACTCCCTGATAAGAAAATGGGAAAGGAAATAATTGCCTGCGAGTTTAAGAGCTTTCAGAATAAGATGATAAATATTCCCTGTCAGATTCTGAATACGGGGAGAAAAATAGTGTACCGGTTCCTGAATTATAATCCTTATGTAGAGGCGATCTTTGACGCGTTATATGAAATTCAACGACCGTGCTTTTCGTCGGCGTAGAGGAATTGGCAATCTTTTCTTCTTCTATTTTGAGGGGACAGGTGCGTCCTGAAATGTCGGTGAACTGAAATTTGTTTGAATCTCCGGCTGAATCTGAAAAAGAATCACGATGTTTTCACAATTAAACGCCGGGAGCATGAGACGCAGCGTGAAGTATTACATTTTGCGTATGGTTTGTGCTCTAATCGCTTGTTTTAGGGTTAGCAGTCTGTATAGTTACTTTGATGATGAAGATGAAATCGTTGCTGCAACGATGGATGAGAAAGAGATGGAAAAATTTATGGAACATTGGGCTATAGAATTAAACCAGGCTCATGATCCTGATGATCCTCAGGGAGGATTATCAAAAAAGTTGCAGAAAGCAATGAAATCAAAAGGATGGACACGCGCACAGGCAGATTTTGCTGCACAATTTGGTTGCGTAACAGCTA
>JBNGCV010000187.1:0-2002 GCA_049975465.1 Kosmotogaceae bacterium
CTAGAGGAGATTAAGAGTGCTTTTTTTGTTCTTTTTGTTTTTCTGTACTTTGGGGCTTGTGCTCCCCATGGAAAGTAGGCATAAACAATTAACCGTTCTTGAAAAGTTTTAAAAAGAGCCGTTACACTGTAAAAGTTTGTAGGAGTGATAAATATAAAGCGTTGAGCAGATTCTAACTGTTTTACTATTGCATTAAAATCATCCTCAAGAATGCACATTTGCGGTTTGGATGATTGTACTTGTGTACAGGTTCTGCAATTTGTACAGTATAAAAGGTTTTTATCTTTTAAATTAATAACTTCAAACTCTGTACCCTTTTGAAGCAGATGATCTTTTAAAAGGCTCGCAACTTGTGAACTCACACCGTTACTTTTATATGAAGCATTGATTATCAATAGTTTAGTCATATTTTTTCCCTCGTATAATAAATTTATCAAGTTACTAGATCCAATTAGACTAGTAATTTGATAGTTATTTAGACTTTGGTAAAGTTTTAAATTGTTTTACCAATTTCTAAAACAACTTACAGTTAAAGAGTTGAATGACAGTCTTTTTTCCTTATGAACTTGTATCTTCTAAAAAAGCATACTGCGTTTGACTAAAGTAACTTACATATAGGATGCAAAGATAGAATTTATTTCTAATCTTCTATCGTTACGAGGCTGTAAGAAAAAGTTAGACATAAAAGGATAAGTCATGTATTTCGTAGGAATAGATATAGCAAAGAGTTTTCATGTAGCAGCAGTGTTAGGGATTGACAGCGATAAAGTATTACATACTTTAAAATTCAACAATGATGAAGAAGGGTTTGAAAAACTATTTTTACTTCTATCATCTCTTGATGAAATATCAAACTTCACTGTTGCAATGGAAGCTACTGGGCTATTCTTTGAAAATCTCTATCTTTATTTAAAAACAAAGGGATTTAAGGTAGTATTACTTAACCCATATCAGACAAATAGATTTAGAGAGATGGATACAATGAAAAAGGTTAAAAACGATAACATCGATGCACTAATGATTGCAGCACTTATAAAAAGTGGTAGATACTCAAAAGCATATGTAAGCGAAGATACTTATCAAAGTATCAAATCTTTGTATAGACACAAATCTAGTTTACAAGACGAGCTTAAAAAACACAAACGACAAGTAAGTACACTTCTTGCAGTTGTATTTCCTGAAATGGAACAAGTAATTAAAGACCTGTTTAATGTAACTGGTCTTGCACTACTTGAAAAGTATCCAACTGCAAAACATTATCATCATGCAAGTGTAGAAAGAATACTTAAAACTTTTAGAGGCATAAAAGGCAATAACTTCAATGAAGCCAAAGCTACAAAGCTTTTAGAATTAGCCAAGTGTTCTATTTATCAAGGCAATGGTGCCCAAGAGCGAGCATTTGTAATTCTTTCACATATCAGACAAATTAGATTTATCAATAATGAGATTGAACAATGTGAAACTCAAATGTTAGCTTTATTTAAACAACAACCAAAGCTTGATGAAAATGAAGAGCAAGAAGTGATGAATATCATTGATAATCTTAGAACCATACCTGGAGTGTCAGATAAAACTATCTTTGCTCTTATGAGCGAATGTGGTGATTTATCAAGATTTAAAAACCAAAACAGTTTCATAGGCTATCTTGGTCTTTATCCAACGCTTGAACAATCAGGCAATAAAACAGTTCATGGACCAATTGCAAAGCGTGGAGCAAAATTAGCTAAAAAAGCACTTTATCAAGCTGCTATTGCTAGTGTTAGACACAACAAAGAACTTAACAAACTCTTTCACGATAAAGTTTCCCTTGGACGAGCTAAAAAAGAAGCTATTGTTATCGTTGCTAGAAAACTAGCACACATCATATTAGCCATATACAAAAACAATGTTGCATACAACCCAAATAGAGTGTTTGTAGCATCATAAACTTTTATCATTCAACTATTTAACAATAAGTTGTAATAGAACTTGACAAAAACAATATTGAGATAAAAATCTCAAC
>JBNGCV010000188.1:0-1993 GCA_049975465.1 Kosmotogaceae bacterium
TGGGAAGTAAACGGAGAATTTTATTCCAGTCATGAATCTACGACTTTACTTATGAATTCAAATAAAGAAGTAAAAGTATTTTTTTCAAATGATAGTGATGGTTATATATTAACTACAATAGTTGAGGGGGATGGTTTGATAGAAATTGAACCAGAAAAAAATACATATTCCCGGGGAGAAATAGTTGAGCTTGAAGCAATTCCAGATAACTGTTCTAGTTTTGTGAAATGGGATGGAGATATTGTTTCTAAAAATAGAAAAGTGGAACTGGTAATGGATGATAATAAGATTATTTACGCTGTTTTTAAAGAGAACGATGTACCACCATCGATAGAAATTGTTTCACCTCAACCAGTACCAGAATATATTAATGATTTATCTAAGGAATTTGAGTTTTCTTTCTCCTCCAATAATAAAAATGTGAATATATCTAAAGTTTCAGTTGAAGTGAGCTCGGGGGAAGGCATTCTTGGTTATGAAATTAACGGAGATTCCGGTCAGGGAACATTCATATGGGATTTTGATATTTATGAAGCTAAAATTTTTGAAACTTTTTATGCAACAATAACCGTTGAAGATGAGTGTCGAAACGTTGCCTCTGAGTCAATTCAGATTACTGTAGATAATATATCACCTGAGCTCAAGCTTGAAGTTGACAATTTTGAAATTGTGGATGATTCTGTAGAAACAACTCTGTCCTGGATTGCCACAGACAGTTGTTTAGATAGAGTAAGTTTTGATGTAAATCAGGGGACAGTATCAGAAACAAAATCCTACAACAGCATTGGGAAAACTATTTGGAAAATCCCCCTTGATAAACTTAATGGGGAAGCTCTTTTTGTCAAAGCGACAGCTTATGATAGGGCAGAAAATACAGAATTTGTGACAAAAACAATACCAGTCAGGAAATTAACAATGAGGGTAAATTCAGAGAATGCTGGAAGTGTTTCTCCAGCTCCGGGTGATCATTATTATCCATCATCGGTAAGAATTGGCATTTCTGCAACACCAAATCTTGAAAACGTTTTTGATAAATGGATAGCCACAGCGGGTTCATTTGAAGATGAAACTTCTACTGAAACCATATATTTGATGCCCGATCAAAATGCAACAATTACGGCAAATTTTACTCCTATCTGGAAAGGTTTTACTGAGAACTATTCAATTCTGCAACAGACAGCAAATGTGGAAATAGAGAAGCCAACTAATGTAAAAGAAGGAGATATTGTAATAATAATGCTTCACACAAATAATAGGATAAATGATAAATGGGTGAATGATCCATCATCCTCACAGGGTTTCTCAATCATTGGTCATTCTTCAGATGAAAGCAGTTACGAAAGACCTACAGTATCTGCAGCTTACAAAATAGCAGGAGAAAATGAACCATCTTTGTATTCATTCAAAATCTCTAGAGAAATGCACTGGTATGTAGCAGCAATATGTATACATAAACCAATAGAGACAGGAAAATTTTGTTCTGTCAACTCTGGAAAGGAATCTGTCGAATCGATTACATTTGATAACATAACCACTATTGATAAATCGTTAATAATTGCAGCCGTAACGCAACGAAAATCCATTGCTTCAGACTACGATGCAAGATCTTTTGTACCACCTCAAGGTATGAAAGAAAGGTACTCTCATTACACAACCGGACCATTTGGAGAAGACGGTAAACCAAATGCATCTGCAGCTTCACGATTTCTCAAAATCGGGGAAACCATCCAATCACCTACATATAGCTGGGACTATACCGGAAGAGCAGCTGGAATAATGTTTGAGATTATCATTGGTGATTGAGAATCATTATTTATAAATTTTTGGCTTATCTAGATGAAACATAGTCGAAATTACCATTAAAGTAACAAAATTCAATTCCGAACTATATAATTACCGCTTTATGATGGATAGTGGTGAATCAGAGTTCGACATCTACATTGCGGTAAAACCAAAAGTATAAATAATAATTATCAAAGGAAAAAGACGAAGG
>JBNGCV010000189.1:0-1990 GCA_049975465.1 Kosmotogaceae bacterium
TTTGGATAAGAATCATGCTTCATTAAATGACAATTGGAATTATTTAAACTTATTGGCTACCATAATAAATGCATATTATGAAATTGGCAATTACGAAAAGGCAAAACAGTATTGCATAAAAACATTGGCAATTGAATCAAATTTTGATTGGGTAAAGAATGTGCTTTATCCCAAAACACTTAAAAAAACTGAAAATGAGTAAAAATATATTGATTGTTGGCACCGGGTTAGGGGGTCTTTCAACCGGTTTAAGATTGGCTTCAAGAGGTTACAAAGTTACTTTTGTTGAAAAGAACAAGCAGGCAGGCGGACGCTTGAACCAGCTTAAAAAAGATGGTTTTACGTTTGATGTTGGGCCAAGTTTTTTCAGTATGCCCTATGAGTTTGAAGAACTAGTAAAAGACTGCGGAATTGAAATACCTTTTGAATTTGTAGAACTTGACCCTTTATACACCGTCAATTTCAGGGGAAGTGATAAGAAATTTTTGCTTTACAAGGATATCGATAAGTTGAGCGCACAGTTCGAGGGCATCGAACCTGATTTTAAAAATAAATTCACAGCATATTTAAAAAAGTGTGAGCAGTTATATAACGACACGGTGGATATAACCATAAAGCAAAATTTCAACAGCATTCCCGCATATCTGAAAGCTTTGATGCAAGTAAATCCTATCCATTTGTCAGTATTAATTAAAACCTTTTGGAAACAGGTGAACTCTTATTTTGCGTCGAAAGAAGCAAGACAAATTGTATCGTTAATTGCGTTTTTTCTTGGGCGGACACCTTTCGATACCAATGCTGTTTACACTTTGCTTTCACATATTGAGTTTTCTCATACCGGCTACTATAATGTAAAAGGTGGTATGTACACCATTGTTACCAGCCTTGTAAATGAATTAAAAAAAATGGGGGCAACATTCAATTACGAAACAGAAATAGTTGATTACATAGAAAGTGATGGAAAATTGGGTTCCTTAACTGACCAGCATGGCAAATCATGGCAAGCAGATATCTTTGTAATAAATTCAGATGCTGCATTCTTCAGAGGAACTGTTTTTAAAAGAAAGAAATACGCTCCTGAAAAATTGTCTAAAATGAGTTGGACAATGGGGTATCTAACATTCTATATTGGAGTAAAAACCCAATTACCACAAATAGAACATCATAATTATTTTTTAGGCAACAATTATGAACAATATGCCAAAGATGTTATGAAAAATCCTGGGACTCTTGAAAAGCCATATTATTATGTAAATGTGGTGTCAAAACACAATCCTGATTGTGCCCCGGAAGGTTGCGAAGCCTTATTCTTTGTTTGTCCGGTTCCCAATTTATTATTCAAACAAGATTGGTCAGATAGTGATGAAATTGTAAAGAGTATTATAACCGATTTTTCAGAACGAATCAATCAGGACATATTAAAAGATATTGTTTTTCAAATGGTTTATACACCCAAAGAATGGCAAAATCAGTTTAATTTGTATAAAGGAGCCGGATTAGGTTTGTCTCATGATATGTTGCAAATTGGAGCATTCAGACCTAAAAATTATGACGAAAAATACTCAAACACTTTTTATGTTGGGGCTTCAACGATACCTGGTGCAGGTTTGCCAATGGCGGTGATTAGTTCCAAATTAGTAACAGAACGAATTTTAAACTATGAATAAACATCTGCCCTTCCTAAAGCCATACACATTGCCAAGTCGCGCAAAATATCTACCGCACGACCAAAACTTGTCAAAGAGTATGTCTTCTGCCAACGCTTTTTTGCCGACCCTAAAAACTATTTTTTTCGGAAACGGCAGTGCTTCGATTGAACGGATTTGGGATTGTAACATATTGATAATTAACTGATAATGAATGAACACCAGCAGCTAACACGGTATATAAAACATTTGGCGGAAAGTGCTAATTTTAAGTGCGGTACATTTAATAAACATCGCAGCGGTTTGATAGGAAATCGCTTTGAAATGCCAAACGTTTCATATAC
>JBNGCV010000190.1:0-1989 GCA_049975465.1 Kosmotogaceae bacterium
AACACAGCCTCACCCATTATTAAATACTACATTTTTTAAAATATTATTAACAAGAAAGACATGTAACCTATCGATTAATATCTATCTTGTCTAATTTCCTTGATACTCTCAGGAAGAAGCTTGTTGAAGAATCATTTTCCAATCTTTTCCCTGCAGAAAGTCTATAATCTTTGAAAAATTAACTCCAGCACACGTTAATTTCCATTCAGTTTGAACCTTCTCCAGGCCCCTATAGTAAAATTGTCTGACCCCTCTGTTTTGTTTAATATTTCCAAATGTTGGCTCAACTACAAAGGACCTAATGGCATAATGCAGATAACCTTCATTTGATGTTAATCGTTCCCTCATCATTTCCTTTAACATTTCTCTATAATCTCTATGTATTCTTCGAAATGTTCCATTTTTTCCAATACAAAGAGATGATTGAGGACAATTTGCGCATGCAACTTTGTTTTCATAAACAAATAGTAAATCAGAAGTTTGAGCTTTCATCATATTTTTAAAATGTAGAACTTTCCCTGTCGGGCAATAATAGCAATCATTTTCATTATCATAAGAAAACTGGGATTTCGAGTATTTTCCACTTTTATTCTTTTCGTACATATCTTTTTCAAAAAGTTTATCTGGACCTAAAATATCTCTCCTTTCAGATGATGCTGTTGCCATTGATTCATAATTTACATACCCTGAGTCAGCAAGTATTGTGTCATATTTTGCACCAGTCTCTTCCTCAGCTTTATCTGCGATATCCTTCAGTAAATTATCATCTGTTGCGTCCTGAGAAACTTCTGCTGCAACAATCAGGCCATGTTCTCCACAGTCAACAGCTGCCTGGGAATTGTATCCTATGATAGATTTACCATCAGCTTTCTTCATCAATCTGGCATCTGGATCCACTCTATTGACTTTTCTTTTATTATCCTCTTCTTTATCTAATAACTTGTGAAAATCTTGCAGAATCGCCTGTCTCTTTTCTATATTCTGCAGTCGTTTTTTAAATTCATCTTCCTCTTCCGGGGATTCTGCTGAATTTAAACGAGTAAGTGTTTTCTCCATTCTCTTAGATAATAGTTTTATTGATTTATCCAATCCTTCTTTATTCTTTGTCTCATACAAAGAAGCATAGGCCTGTATTTTTGTTCCATCTACAGCTAATGATCCAAAATCATTCATACCAAGACTGCTTCCCAGATGAACTGATAATGAAAATATTTCACTCAATTCCTTTACGTGACGTCTCCGAAATAACCGAATTGTGCTGTCATCGGGCCCTTTATTGCCTGCTAATATATATTTAAACTCAAGATCAGTTTCAAAATGTTTCACAATGCTTCTGGAACCAGTTATATTGCGAACAAAACTGAGGAGAATGATTCCCAACATCATTCTAACATGTTTGGCTTTGGCTCCACCGTCATCATTATTATAATTTTTGTCAAAACTACTTATATCTATTATGCTTAGTATCTCTCGGATAATTCGTGCTCGATTATCCGCTGGTAAATCATTTTCAAGATCAATTATATCAAAATAATGTTGCCCATCATTGTAATTTTTGTAACGTGCCATAGCTTCATTCCTCTTATTTTTGCTACAGCGTAACAAGTGACATAATTAAGTCAATTAATTTCTTGACTTTACCCTGGAAAATCCCCACCCTCAATTGTTTTATCACCTGCCAGTTCAATGGGGAATACTGGATTCTGTTCAGCTTGGCCTGTATGAACACAAGTCTAATGGTGAGGACGGGTATGATTCAAGGTCATATGACAGCAATTACATGAGGATAATACTTGGAAAGGCCAGCGAAAAATATATCCTGAGGTGTACCGTTCGGCCATATGTGCTGTACCGTCTTGACGATACCAACAGGAACATCAGGGAATACATGGGATGGTGGGAAGCCGACCTTGCAATTGGTGTCAAGGGTCACATATATTCCCCATAAAATCAGCTGTAGGGCCAGTTATATTCCCCAGTTAAAGCCAT
>JBNGCV010000191.1:0-1964 GCA_049975465.1 Kosmotogaceae bacterium
TTTTTCAATAATATCAACAAGTTAGAGATTAAAACTAATCGTATTTTGGCGTATACACTGAAAAGGATTAAGAGTCATTGCTATTTAACAACCTGGTTATTATAAGTTATGTCACTGCAATTGCCAATGAAATATGAGGAAAAACATACTACTTGTCCAAAAAAGGCACTTGACAATCCGAAGTTTTAGTGTATAATGTATACACTGATATGGCTACCATACAAAAGAGGAAATGCAGGGGACATACTTACTGGAGCATTGTCGAGTCCCGCAGGGTTAACGGCAAGCCAAGGCCCGTCATTCTGGAATACCTCGGAACTGCCGAAGCTTTCCTGGAAAGATTGACCGAGGGCATCCCTAAAAAGGTTCGCAGTTATAGTCATGGCACCGTTGCAGTTATGCTGGATATCGCCGAAGAGCTTCAGATCGTGCAAACTATCAACAAACATATCCCTCACAAGCAATTAAGAGATGGTTTTACTGTAGGGGGCTCGTTACTTTTGGCTGCTATTGGAAGAGTATGCTACCCCACCAGTAAAAGAAACTGGTTTCAGGGTTGGGCCAGACATACCAGCCTTTCCTATCTGCTTCGAATGTCCATTAATAAGCTGGATAGCCAGCATTTCTGGGACCAGATGGATGCACTACCCACTGAAGCCATTCCGCTTATTGAGGAAGATATTGTGAACACACTGATAGAAAAGCAAAAGGTAACACTCGACACATTGCTTTACGATACAACTAACTTTTTTACCTATATTGACTCGACCAATGAAAGATGTAGCCTTGCCCAAAGAGGTAGAAACAAACAGAAGCGGATGGATTTAAGGCAGTTTGGGCTGTTGCTTTTGATTTCCCGTAAGGAACAGGTTCCCCTTTTCCATAAACTCTATAAAGGCAATCTCGCGGATAGGACTATTTTCAAAGAGCAATTCAAACAGATATTAAATCGATTCAAGACCATTTCTGCCTCATTAGAGAATATCACTCTGATATTTGATCAGGGTAATAACTCAAAAAAGCTATTAAAGGAAATGAACATCAACATCCACTTTGTAGGGGCAGTGTCTTCCTCCCATCATAAGGCTTTAATCGAACAAGCTAATAAGTCTATGAGGGCTGTCTCTGTAGATGGCAATATCATCGATTGTTATCGTGTCCGCACCGAAATATGGCATCTCGACCTCACGATTGTAGTTTATATTTCAGAAAAACTACGCCAGGGGCAAATCAGGGGCATTGAACAGAACATAAAAAAACTCTTTGATGAGCTCAACCGACTGAAGGAAAGGATCAGAGTTCCCACAAAGAGAGGCAGAAAAAGGACGAAGAAGACTCTGGAGGATAAGATAACCTCGCTAATTGCATCTCATACCCCTGTTGGCCTTATTGGATGGAGCCTTCACTCTCTTATTGAAGATGCTTTTGAACTTGATTTCTGGATAGATAGCAAAAAGTTTGATCTTTTAAAAGAGCAATGGTTTGGGCGTCGGATATTAATCACAAATCGCCACCAATGGAGTACTAAAGAGATTATCTCAGCCTATCATGGACAATCCCATGTAGAATGGGCATTTAAAACTATAAAAAATCCTTTTCATTTAGCCTTAAGGCCTCAATATCACTGGACAGATCAGAAAATAGAGGTCCATGGGTTTATCTGCCTTCTTGGGTTTCTTTTATGTATGCTTGCCTACAGAAAGGCAAAAGAAAACGCTGGCTTTAAGGGATCACCACATAAGTTAATAGAAGAGCTTTCTGCTATTCGACTTGCTACTCTTATTGAAAGTCCTTCGAAAAAGACTAAAGGCCGATATAAAACAGTTTATCGCCTTGAGGAAATGGACGAAAATCTCTATGCCCTTGCTGAGGCTATAGGTCTGATTAAACAAAAGATGAAAACCAACATTTCATTCAGTGTATACAAATGATTAAATGAGTAATGCCAATATTTACAATATCTT
>JBNGCV010000192.1:0-1962 GCA_049975465.1 Kosmotogaceae bacterium
AAAGTAAAGATGTTGATTCTCACCAAGATTGTAAAGCAAATTATCTTGGTTTATCTTCTATTTTCTTTCATTTCTGATGACCCATTTTTTATATACTCCTTCACGATTATTGTATTATTGCAGAGCCCATGCTAGGGGGACTTCCCAGAACATGGGTCTTCTGCATTACCCGGGATAACCCGTTGTTATCCTCCATTGAAACATTGTTCTGCTATCTTTTCAAATCTTTCATAGTGTGTTGGGTAGATCATTCCATGTTTTGCCATGAAGATGATCATGTTTGTTTTATGATTGGCTAAGGTAAATTCCTCTCCGAGGAAAAGTTGGAAAAACCGCCAAATATTATAAACCAAGCAGGTGAACACGAATAGGAAATATCGGATGATTCCCTTAGTGGATGTGGTAAGAATCCTGATCTTGTCGGTCACGCGATAAATGGTTTCTATTCCCCATCTTTTTTTATATCGTTTCACATATGCTGCTGCATCATTCTTTTTCAGGTTTGTTGCAAAGATCCAATCATATTTTTCATCATTGTATGCAAGTTGTTTAATCAAAACAAAAGAAGATTTGACGTGATGATTTGTTTTATCCCTATTATACACTCCCTTTTTTGTGATTTTCTTCCATTCTCCATCCTGAAGATGAGTGAAATGTTTTTGATACCATTTACCTTGTTTCCTCCAGAAAATAAGATAGGGAATATGAAGGTTCTGAAGTTTGTGGATAACTCCCCAACTGCCGAATCCCCGATCGAACAGGATAACTTCAAGAGGAAGAATTAGTCGTATTTCATCAATCATCGCTGAAACGTAATCCTCCATATAACAACCGACAGGTACTATGACCGCATCCAGAATATATGTCGGTGTCACTGAACCAGTAATGGCAACCGTGAGATATTCATAATAGTATGCAGATCCCTTAGCAATTGATCCTTCATGAAGATACATGTTATCTTCTGCTTTTGACACATCACCATAAAATGCTTCTTTTGTGGTATCAAAAGAAAGAATGAACAACCGGTTCTTACTGAATTGTTTAAGAGAATAAAGAAATCCTTTGGTACTTTGTTGAAACCAGGTATGAACCTCCCTGATGGATTTCCCGTTAAGCTTCATATAGATCACCTGGCTTTTACTGATCTGACCCGTTGATTTACATGATTCATTCACAAAACAAGCATTAAGCGCAGCAGTGATCAATGTACTTGCAATCTGAGTTGGACTTATCTCATTTCTTCTTACCTTTCTGATGATACCTTTTGTAAACTGAATGATTAGTTCTTTTTTCTTCATCGTGCATCCCAGATAAGGGAATGCAAAAACAATTTAAGAAATAATCGAGTCATCTACTGTTTTTAATAGCAAATCTTATATACTATTTTTAATAAATATATATGTGGAATTGTGGTATTTGGGGCAAGAAGAGGTAATTAAATGGAAAAAATATTAGTATTTTTTATAGCAATCTGCATGTTATGTATTAGCATGTCAGGCGCTGGTGCTATCAATAAGGAAAATAATGTGAAGAATATTTCAATATCAGAAAAAGATATAGAGATAGATAACGACTTAGCGGAAACTTTTTCTAAATATTTACCAAAACAACAACCTAAAAAAGATATAGATCTCCCTTGGATAAAATCTAATACTGGTTTATTGGAATGGTGGGTGAGACTTGAATATAACGGTGAAGCATTTCAGGAACAAGTTCCGGTGAACATAAATGATTTTCAAGAAAAATTTTTAAAACATCCTGAATATGGTGAACATATTTTCTTTGATGTTGATGATGACCCCGAAGATGATATCGAAGTAATTGTTGGTTTTTATTGGTCAATAATAAAAGATGCTGATGGTAACGATGTTAAATCTCTTGAAAAAAGGTTTAGAGTCAGACAGCTAGAAACTGGTGATTATGTTGATGACCCCAATGGTGAACTAGAGGTATGGTCTGAAC
>JBNGCV010000193.1:0-1948 GCA_049975465.1 Kosmotogaceae bacterium
GTTATGAGATAAACCCTTCTATCTTTTTCAGATCTCTCTCTTTTCAATAACTCTTTTTTCTCCAGATCATCAACTATAAACGTTATATTACTTTTTGTCATGGAATAAACATCCGCAAGGTCTTTCATCTTTTGTGGCCCTTTAAGAGCAATATAAATCAAAAGATAATACTCAATTGTTTTTAATCTTTCACCTTCTTCAGAATATGTGAACATCTTAGAAAAATTCACTACAAGGTCAAAAACTAAATTTAGTATCTCCTGTGAGTTAACTTCAATAGGATTTTTGTTGTTCAAATAAATCACCTCATATTAGTTTAATATTTTAACCATCAATTTATTTTACTATAAATAACTTACAAAACACAACTTTTTTGATGTACTTTTCAAAATCATAAAGAGTTGTTTTTTTACCGGGTAAATATCCAGTTATTGATAATGGAAAATTGAATATTATGGTTAAATAGTTTAGAGTGAATAAAATTTGTAAATTATGGAGGTGTTTCCAATGAAAAAAACTTTAATATTATTAATATTGCTATTATCAGCTCTCAGCATGGCTCATGTACCATTTTTCCCCGAAACAGGGGATAACGAAATATTCGTTGAAGATATCGATTTATCTCAGATTTACTACTATCAGTTCACAGAAGATTCTACTCTTCTAACGTTTACATTTAATATGAAAAATGGCCAAAACCTTCACATACTCTTTGGTGTTCCAAAAATTGATAGACTTGAAGAATTCCATCCAATTATGAGGGTTATCTCACCTGAAGGAGAAACTTTGGACTTCTTTGACACATCAGAGATAACACCTGAAGAAATGTATGAGCCTTTCGGTGATACATACTCATGGTTGTATGTTGATTACGACAGAATACTCAGTGAAGGAGTTTATCGGGTAACCGTTGAAGCTAAAGAGCCAGGTAAAGCCTGGGTCACCTTTGGTCTTAAAGAAAGGTTTACAATTGGCCAAATCATCAGTCTCCCAAAACTAATACAGGATATTAGAGGATTTCATGAACTCGAAGGTATAGCTACATGGGAAAAATACGCTCTTGGAATCATAGGAGTAATAACTGTTGGAGTGGTGTTATTTTTTCTTCTTTAGGAAAAAGTCGTAGTTACATAGTGGAATAATTATTTAGTTTTTAATCAATCAACAATTTTCTAGCTCGTTTAAACAATATTAGAGTATCGTTTAATATTAGCTAAATCATTGAAATGGTGATTTATGGGGCAGATTATATTCTTTATAACTCTCTTTGTATGGGTTAGTTATGACATCTATCTTTTTTTCATTCACAACAGGAAATTCAGCAAAAAATTTCAAGAAAAAAGGTCAAAATATATTATGCTTGTTTTTGTTCTCGCAGGTATGTTTGGTGCTGTAGCCATTGATGGAAAATCGAAGTTATATTTCATGGAACCATTTACCATTACAAGATATATCGGAATAATACTTATGATTTTTGCAGTTGTTATACGTATCATGGTGGTAAAACAACTTGGCCCATCTTTTAATATAGATATTGGTACTTTGCCAGATCAAAATCTTCAAACAACGGAATTATTCAGTGTAATAAGACATCCTGCTTATGCAGCAGAAATTGTCGGTTTCATGGGGCTTGCTATCGCTTTCAATTATGCTTTAAGCTCTTTAATAGCGCTCATTTTGCCAACCATTGGTGTTCTGTACAGACTTCTGGTCGAAGAAAAATATTTAAGAACTATCTTTGGGAATGAATACATAGAATATTCCAGGCGTACCTAGCGTCTGATACCATTTGTGTTTTAGTATTATAGATAAAAAAGGGGGCATTTAAATGTCCCCTTTTTGTTAATTTACTCCGTTAGCCATTTGATAGCCTGATGCCAGAACTTCCCATAATATTCCCACTTCACGAAGTCTATACCCCAATGAGGTGCTAAGTCTGACATAAAAG
>JBNGCV010000194.1:0-1939 GCA_049975465.1 Kosmotogaceae bacterium
CTCATCAAAATAGTATGTTGTGTTTTTTTCTAAAAACTCAAAAACCGCTACTGATCCGCTCCATAGTATTTGAAGTTTGTGATAACTTTTATTTGACTTATCCATGCTTAAGCAAGAATCATTTGAGATGATAACTAGTTTGCCTCGGTATATAGTCTAAAACCAGTATTTCTGTTTTTGTTTATACATTTTAATCATAAATTCAAAAAGTTAAATAAACTAAAAAGCATTTAACTTTATGTAATTATTTGGTAGTGTAAAATAATTTCTGTAAATTCCAAATTAGCTATGATAAAAAGAAAAAAAGGAATCATAGAGATGGAATTAAAAGGGAAAAAATTAGAGTTGGATTTAGAGGAGTTGATGCCACTTTTTGTTGGCAATAAGCAAGAGGCATTTCGTCAAATAGGAGAGAAGCTTTTAAACTCGGTATTAGAGAAAGAGTTCGAGAGTTTTATAGGTGCATCAAAGCATGAACGTAGCCAAGAGAGATCGGATTATAGAAACGGTTACAAAGAGAGACAGCTAAAGACAACGCTTGGTGAGTTGAATCTACTTCGTCCCTATGCCAGAAGCGGGAAGTTTGAAACGAAGCTGTTTGAGAACTATTCCAGAATCGATAAAGCACTGGTGTCGATGATTGTAGAGAGCTACCTCAAAGGGGTTTCCACCAGAAAAGTTGAATCGGTTATTTCAGAGCTAGGGATTGAACTCTCACATGCCACGGTAAGTAATTTATCTCATGAACTTGATGAACTGATAACGGAGTTTAGAACTTCACCGCTAAGAGAGTACTATCCTTATCTCTATACCGACTCAGCCTATCTCAAAGTATTTAACGGCTCAAGATTTGCCTCAATGGCTGTAATGATAGCCGTAGGTGTCAATAAGGATGGATACAGAGAGATACTTGATATCGATATTATTCACGAAGAGTCTTACGCAACATACAAAGGGTTCTTTGAGGCTTTAAAAGAGCGTGGATTAAAAAAAGTCGATCTAGTGATAAGTGACGGTCACAAAGGAATCAAAAAAGCTGCAGCTAGTAGTTTCGTAGGCTCAAGCTGGCAGCTTTGTAGTGTGCACGTTAAACGTAACATCATGAAAATTGTACCTAAAAAACATTTAAGAGCAGTTCTTGACGATCTAAATGATGTGCTTAAAGCAAAAGATGTCCAAGATGCACACAGTGTAGGACATGCCATGATTGCTACTTACGAGGATAAACTTCCTCGTCTTGCAAAATATTTGAGTGATAATCTTGGTGATGTAATGACGTTTTTGGCATTTCCAAAATCTCATCATAGAAAGATTCACTCTACCAATTTGGTAGAGCGTTTCAACAAAGAGATCAAAAGAAGAACAAAAGTCGTAGGTGCTTTTCCAAATGAAGGTTCAGTGTTACGTTTGCTTGTCCCGCTCGCTGTGGATACAAATGCTAAGTGGCTTGAGAGAAAATATGTTTCTTGGGAAGATTTGCAACAGCTAAATGAAGTTGATGAGGAATTTACAGAAAATTTTTGACGCTATCTAAAATTGTACTAAGACGTACGGCAAAAACATAAAATGGACCGTTTTGATCAACCTCATTTTTAATAAGCATTAGCCTATCTTTGTAGTGCTTATAAAGCCACCTATAAACATAGGTTCGTCCAAGCCAATAAGTAAAGAGTGCGCTTCCCATTAATCCCGCTATGGCAATTAAGCTTCCATTAATCATCCCAAAAAAGTAACCGCTTACAATATTTAAAAGGGATGCGGTTGGCAAACCAAATGATAAAAGCAGCCAATAGACTCCAACCATCCCAGCTGTACTTGCTATTGGATGGTTTGAGATAAAAGTATCAACCTCTTTAGTGTGCAAATAGAGCAAATCTAAAAATCGCAAATCCATCCCGCTAGCTGTTGCAATAATCCCAAAAAGAAGAATTACAAAAAG
>JBNGCV010000195.1:0-1928 GCA_049975465.1 Kosmotogaceae bacterium
GTTTTCCGATTTCAGGTATTGCAGCCATCAACATGCTTGGCTGGACGGTTTTCTTCGGTTTTTCATCTATATTTGTTGGCTTTGCTTTTTCAGGTGGAAAATTGGAGAAGTTTATTAAATTTGCTTTTATAGCGAATGCCATTAATTCATTCCTGGGAGGAATTGGATATACTTTTGACATTTTTTCTCTCACTTTTTTTACCATGTACCTGGGTATGGGATTTTTCGTTATGCTTATAATGATTTCCCTTATGTTCTATTTCAAAAAATCTGTTAACATATCATAAACTATTAGCATAGTTATGTGAAATATTTGCATCTTAGGAGAGTATTATGATTTACCTGATTCTGGCAATTCTTTGCAGTTCATCTATTGCACTAATTTTCAAATACAGCGAATCTAAAAATATGAACCGATTTGTAATTACAATGTTTAACTACATTGGAGCCGCAATCACAGCCTTCGTGATGCTGATTATCGATTTTCCTGAAACAGGATCGGAGGGTGGATCTTTCACAGAAGTCATCATTAGATCTACAAACCTTTTTAGCAAGAACAGCAGCATAATTTGGGGAGTAAGCATTGGATTGTTTTCGGGTATACTTTTCTTTCTCGGATTCATTTATTATCAAAAAAGTGTAAATGAAAATGGAGTTAGCCTTTCAGGAGCCTTTGGCAAATTGGGAATACTTGTTCCAATGACGCTTGGAATGGTTCTCTGGAAAGAAATCCCCTTACCTCTTCAATGGGTCGGTATAGTTCTGGCTATCGCTTCCATAGTACTTGTAAACAATCCTTTCAGGTCTAGAACTGACAAAATCAGACTCTCGTTATTGCTTCTATTCCTATTCAATGGACTCGCTGAATTCTCCAATAAATTATTTCAGAACTATACTGTTACAGGCTACAAGAATATCTTCCTGCTCTGCGTTTTTTCCAGCGCATTCTTAATAAGCTTTGTAGTTTTCAGAAAAAAAGAAATCAAATTGAAAAGAGAAGATGTTTTTACAGGTTTAATAGTAGGATTACCCAATCTTTTTTCTTCATTTTTCCTTATAATGGCCCTGGAAGGAATAAAGAGTTCAGTTGTCTTTCCAGTTTTCAGCGCAGGAAGCGTTGTTATGATAGGTCTTGGAGGTTTTTTCATTTTCAGAGAAAAGCTGAAAAGAAAAGACATTATTTCACTAATCATGATCTTATTAGCGCTTATCCTTATAAACATTAAATGAGGTGATTATAAACAATGCTTTATAAAGTAACTAAAACCTTTGTAAGTGATATGGAATCATTTATTGAGCTTGAAGAAGGCGAAAGGGTTATACCAGGGAAACTATATGAAGGAAACAAAAATTGGATAAATTGGATATTCTGTAAAAAAGTTGACAGTGAAGGGGCTGGATGGGTACCTCTTCAATTGATAGATACAAAAGGTGAAACCGCTACAGCGAAGGAACATTATTCAGCCAGAGAAATGAATGTCTATAAAGGAGAAAACGTTAACGGTATCAAAAGGCTAAATGGCTGGATATGGTGCATGAAAGAAAATGGCAATGAGGGCTGGATACCTGAGGAGAATCTCGATCTTATAGAACACGATTTCGAGGAACAATACAATGAGGGAATAAAGGCGCAATTCAAAGGATGGGATTTTACTTATCTTGATAACCGCATGATAACCATTGAAGAAATACCCTGGAATTACAGGGATATTGTAAAAAAATACCTTGCGAAAGCAACGAGTCTGCTTGATATGGGTACTGGAGGTGGAGAATTTCTCACTTCACTGGGAAAGCTTCCTAAAAAGACTTTTGCAACAGAATCTTACAAACCCAATATTCCCGTTGCCAGAAAAAGACTTGAACCCCTTGGTGTTGAGGTGAAAAAATTTGAAGATGATGCAAATTTGCCCTTTAATGATAACTCCTTC
>JBNGCV010000196.1:0-1927 GCA_049975465.1 Kosmotogaceae bacterium
TGAGGTGAAAAAATTTGAAGATGATGCAAATTTGCCCTTTAATGATAACTCCTTCAATCTTATAATAAACAGACATGATTCTTACCAGCCTGAAGAACTGATAAGAATAATGAAGGAAAAGGGCATCTTTATAACCCAGCAGGTGGGTGAATTGGACAATATCGAGTTGAACCATTTCTTTGATGATCATTCGAGAGATAAGAATAAATGGTGTCTTAACAATGCCATAAATGAGCTGAAGACGGCAGGCTTTGATATTTTGAAAAAGAACGAAGTATTCCCAGAAACATTTTTTACAGACATTGCTGCTATTGTTTATTACCTGAAGGTAATCCAATGGCAGATACCTGGAATTGATCTGGGTGAACCTGCAGTAAAAAATAAACTAAAAGAGCTTCATGAAATTATCATTGAAAAAGGTTCATTTAGAACCACACAGCACAGGTTTATGATAATTGGTAAAAAACCATAGAATGGAAGGTCAGAAAAATGAAAAACGAAGATATTGTGAATTACAACAAAAAAGCCTGGAACAAATACGTAGATGAAAAAATTACATGGTCAATACCCGTTAGTCACGAAATTGTTGAAGAAGCAAAGAAGGGCAATTGGAATATCGTACTTACTCCAACTAAAACCGTCCCTAAAGAATGGATGGGTAGGGTTAAGGGTAAAAGGATTCTATGTCTTGCTTCAGGTGGTGGCCAACAGGGGCCAATACTGGCTGCAGCAGGTGCTGTCGTAACTGTTTTTGACAACTCTCCAAAACAACTAAAACAGGATAAGCTGGTAGCAAGGAACGAAGGTTTGCGTATAAATACAGTGCTGGGAGATATGAGAGAACTTTCAGCTTTTGAGAATCAGTACTTTGACCTTATTATACATCCCGTTTCAAATTGTTTTGTTCCTGAACTTGAACCTGTATGGAAGGAATCATACAGAGTATTGAAACTTGGAGGATCCTTGTTATCCGGTTTTTCAAAACCGGAGATGTATTTATTTACAGATGAAGATATAGAAAAGGGCAAACTTATCGTTAAAAATAAGCTTCCATATTGTACACTGGAGGAAACAAATGGTGACATGGAAAGTTATTCCAAAACTGGAAGAGCAGTCGAGTACAGCCATACACTTGAAGATCAGATCGGAGGACAGATAAAAGCTGGTTTTAGTATCAAAGGTTTTTATGAAGACGTTTTTGAAAATGACCTCCTTTCAAAGTACTTCCCTACATTCATTGCAACAAAAGCAAAAAAATTATAATAACTTCTAAGGAAACTCTAAGGTATTTCAAAGGTTGTTTTAAGTTTCACCTCGTAAGATGTAATCGAGGAATAAAATTATGGAGGTGAAAGTGATGAAAAAGAAATTATTGGCAGTAACACTTATCAGCTTAATGGTAATCGGCACAGGCGTTTTTGCTTTTGGACCAAGATGGGATTCAGAAACACAAAACACTCCCATGGGAAACTACAGGATGAGAAACATGGAAGAATTTGAACCACAGTACATTAACAGAAAAGATTCAGTTTATTTCTCCGGTGTAGACATTGAATTCAAAGGAACAGTTATTGAAGTTAAGGCTTTCCCAACAGTATTTGTAGTAGAAGCAGAAGATGGAACAACTTATGAAGTTCATTCAGGACCAGTCTGGTTGTATGAAGATGTTGAAATCGTTGCAGGTACTGAAGTAGAAATCACCGGAAAACTTATATCCGACGAAGATGGCGACTTTGTTGTACTAACAACAATAACAGTCGATGGTGAAGAAATTATAATAAGGGATGCTGATGGTTTTGGTTTCAAAAGAAACGGCCCTGCTAATAAGACTCAGCATTCAGGTAACAGGCGCGGTGGTTTTGACACAAAGGATAACAGAAACATGAGACAGACAAACGATAACAGACGCTGCTGGTAATTATAAACT
>JBNGCV010000197.1:0-1926 GCA_049975465.1 Kosmotogaceae bacterium
TTCGCTCAAAAACCTATGTTCAAAACTAAGATTTCCCTTCAATAAAGGGTTTCAGAACTTCACTTCTTCCTTTTTGTGCCTATTTATGCTTTTTTCTGTCGAACTCGGGTAAAACTTTTATATATCAAGTATAATGTAACTAACTATCTCAATTGCAGGAGAGTGAAGACATGAAAAAAACAATTGTTGTTGTTTTGTTGGTTCTGTTTTCAGTTTTAGGAATTGCACAGTTCAAATTCCTTGAACCAGATGTGCTACCAAATGGAGTGGGAAAATTTTCGATAGGTTTCGATTCATTTATGAGATACGGCATACTTGATATAGTTGAAGTTGGACTTTCACCATTGCCATATATCAAATTTGGTATGCAATTTAATGATTTCTGGGCATCGGCAGGTTATGGCTATTTTCCCAGTTTTGCCAATTTTTATGAAAGTAATACAATTTTTGCCGGTGCGGGGTATTATCCTGAAGACTTCTCTGTAAGTGTAAATGGTATGTATTCTGAAAATGAAGACTGGTCTTATGAAACTATGGATCCAACTTTAACTGAAGTTAAAAGTTTTGCTGTTATTGGAAGGGTTATTGTTGAAAATAATAAGAAAAATGGAGATATGACACTGAGTGGTGGATACTCATTAGATTTGAACAACACCGAACATTCGGGTTTTGTGAGTTTCGATGTTGGAAGTACTTTTGAATGGGACTGGTGGATTTTTAGAAATATCTATATTTATGGTGGACTGGGAGTAAACTTTCCCTTTCAGGATCTGAGAAGCATTTTCATACTTGGGGGATTGGAAGGTAGATTTCAGTTCTTCAAGTAATTTTAGCAAACATGATTAAAAAAGAATTTAGCTAAAGGTTTTTATATGGAAACAATTGCTATAGCTGTTGCGCTTGCAATGGATGCTTTTGCTGTTTCTATATGTATAGGAATTTCAGATAAATACATCACTACACAAAAAGCAATGAACGTTTCCTTGAGTTTTGGTTTTTTTCAAGCTTCTATGCCGATAATAGGTTGGTACCTTTCCTTCTCTTTTGGAAAGTACATCAAATCTTTTGATCACTGGATAGCTCTTCTACTTCTGGCCTTCATCGGATCAAAAATGATCTATGAATCTCTAAAAGAACAGAATAGAAGAACCACTAAAGTAACCCTGCCAACCATTTTGTTACTTTCTGTTGCCACCTCGATCGATGCTCTTGCAGTTGGAGTTGCTTTTTCAATAATTGATAAAGCAATTTTTTTCCCGGCGGTTATCATAGGAATTGTGGCATTTTGTTTTTCAATTATTGGTATCAAGGGCGGCGGTTTTTTTGGAAGACGCTTCAGAAAAGGGGCAGAGATTGCCGGAGGTTTTATTCTGATATTTATTGGTTTCAGAATACTAATAGAACATCTGTTTCTGCTTTAGAAGTTTTTGTAATGATCTATCTTTTTTTCCAGGTTTTCAGCAGCTGTTCGTATTATTTTCTCACATCCGATGGACTCATCATGATATCTATCTCTCAATTCCGAACAAATAATCGTACCCATTTCCTCTTTGAAACTTTTTAAAAAGCTATTCACAATAACTTCTACTGTATCACTTTCATGTTGATACTCATCAATAAATAACAATCCTATCAGCGATAAAGACCCTGTTAAAGCACCACAAACGCTTTCTATCTGCATTCCTCTTCCAAAAGGCCCTAGAGCCTTCAGTGTTTGAGGTTTTAGATCAATACCGTATCTTTCACTTCCTGCCAAAAGTATGATTTCAGCACAATTGTATTCCACATTTGAATATCTATAAATTCTGATTGCTATATTATCAAGCAAACAATCAACACCTCAATTCCTTTTATATTTTAAAATACTCTAGGGGTATAATCTTAAATATATTATCTCACGCTGCAAAATAACGATAATTTAGGAGG
>JBNGCV010000198.1:0-1920 GCA_049975465.1 Kosmotogaceae bacterium
GTTAACAGCCTGTTGAAAAAGTCATTTTGGCTGCAAATTGTTCTTTTCGCGATTTTCTGCGTCGCTCGAATCCGTTGTGTTTCCTAACACAGACTGGCTTCTCGCTTCTTGAAAATCGTCAAAAATCTCCAATTTTCGCATCAAAAGCACTTTATCAACAGCCTGTTAAAGGATTTATAGAGGGTTATATATGAAGCCACCAATCTTTCAATTTGTTCAGGGCGATGAATTTTTGTCCAGCAATTCAGGTTTAGCATTTGTCGGTTCGATGCTTTATTCTACGCTGTTGCGAAAGCGAATAAACAAGGTTGTATTTTCCAAGCATAAAGGCAAAAAGATAGAAAGCAGCGTTCTAATCTACAGCATGATTGGTCTGCTGAGCCTTGCCAAACCTGACTTTGACGCAATCGAGAAATTTCGAGAAGATGATTATTTTGCATCATCGCTTGGAATAATAAATGTTCCATCGGCGCCGAATCTACGACAGCGTCTGGATTTATTCGCTGAAAATTATCTCGAAGAGATTTCAGACATTGTTCGAGAAGAATCGGCGATGATGATTAAGCATAATGCACATGTGATAACTCCTTGCATTGACGGCATTGTTCCTTTGGACATAGACGTTTCTCCTTTCGATAATTCTGACACGAAAAAAGAAGGAGTGAGCTGGACGTACAAAAAGTTTGATGGTTACTCGCCGATAATGGCATACCTTGGATGCGAAGGATACCTTGTAAATATCGAGCTTCGCGAGGGAAGTTGTCATTGTCAAAATGAGACGGAAACATTTTTGGATGAGTCGATACAGTACGCAAAACAAATAACAAAAGCAAGAATTCTTGTCCGGCTGGATTCAGGTAACGACGATATCGATAATATACATATTAGCCGAAAAAATAAATCAGATTTTTTAATCAAAAGGAATCTCAGGAACGAACAGCCTGCCGAGTGGTTTAAATATGCAAAGAAGCATGGTGAAAAAGTAGATGCGGAAAAACTCCGTCCGGGTATGTCAGCGTGGATAGGCGATTGTTATGTTGAGCGAGACGGCTTGAATCTTCGAGTCGTTTACGAAATAATAGAAAGAAAAACAAATAGAAAAGGTGAAAAATATATGATGCCCTTGATAGAAGTCAATACGTGGTGGACATCCTTGGAACACTCACCTGAAAAAGTAATAGAACTTTATCACAAACATGCGACCAGCGAACAGTTTCATTCCGAACTGAAATCCGACATGGACCTCGAACGTCTGCCGAGCGGTAAGTTCGCTACCAATAGCCTGATATTGATTCTCGCATTGATGAGCTATAACATATTGAGATTGTGCGGGCAGATTTTTCTCCACGCATCCGCTAATTCGGAAACCCAAAATACAAGTAAAAAAATCAAGCGGAAAAGAATTCGGAGCGTCCTGCAGGAATTGATGTACCTCGCTTGCAAGATGGTTAAACATGCTCGGAAATTTATTCTATCCTTCAGCCGACACCTCAAAGAATTCCCAATAGTCTCTGAAACCTACGAAGAGCTTGTTTTCAAATGATTAAAATTTTGTAGAAAATAATTATTGAAGTTCCATAAAACTAATACAAGCCTTGCAAAATCCGCATATCATGTCTTAATTTCATGCAAAATAACATTCTCAACTGAAGAAATGATACAAATAGCAATTATTTCAGTATTTTTTACTTCCAAAAAATCTAAAAAAATTCTCAAAACCCAAAAAAACTAATTTTAATTAAAAACTCTACAATATATTACCTATTCCACCGATTCAGGTTATAGTTAGAAGGACTTTGAGGAAATATGGTTATCCGCCCGATATGCAGAAATTAGCCACTGAAACAGTCTTGAAGCAAGCAGAGCTTATTGCAAATGAATTATCCCTCGAATCCGAGAATTAAACATATAAAGAGGTAA
>JBNGCV010000199.1:0-1914 GCA_049975465.1 Kosmotogaceae bacterium
GTGGCGACAAATCGGAAATGCCGTCCCACCCCTGTTGGCGAAAGCATTGGGGGAGACCATTCTAAAATTGGATTTCAAATTAGATGATAATCTTGATCAAAGGAAAGCCGTCAATTCTATTCAGAATATTCATGAAATTCGAGCCAAAGCATTTTCATATAGAGAAAAAAGGTTGAAAGATGTCATACAAAAGACTCCCGAAGAAATTTTGCGATCAAAATTTTCAATAGTGAACAACGAGGAAGGTTGGCAAGGGCAACAATTGACCTTGCCACAATGTGACCATCCTTGTCACTTAATCGAGGCAATTGTATTCATTAACGAAGGAGTCAAAGATAATTATAGTTTGGGGCATAAACTCGGCTACGCAGGCAAAGAAAAATCGATTTCTCGACATGGACAGTTTATAACTAAAGCTTTATATGAACTGGGTTTAATAACCATAAAAAAGGAAAAAAATCAAAAAGTTGAAATTACTGGTTTTACAAAACAAGGGAGAAAAATTGCCGATACTCAAGATTACAAATTGCAACAACGCATACTTATAGAAACCATGCTCAATAGATATCCACTCATTTTAAAAATCATCCAAAAAATCCAGACAAATTATGGGTTAATAGTTTATAATAAAAAAGTTGAAAAAACGGTTATTTCCGATCAATTTTCTGAGTTCATTACTGACACAACAAGTGTTGAAACCAAAACTCGTCGTGCTCACACTTTAAAGAAATGGATAAAATTTATATCTGATTACTCAAAAATTCCTCTTTATACTTCTCCATCAGAATTCCAACAAGAAAAAGAAACTGTTTTCTCTGTAAAACAATAAAAGTTGGTTTGATATTCTTTTGAATTACTTTGGATTACTCAATTGGTGGAAATAGGCGACCGTTTTTTTCTTCAATATCATAGATAGATTGTTGTGGTTTTGGTCTTGCTTTGGGCTTTAAAACAGCATAAAAACCATAATTATGAATGGGATTGCTATGAACTGTTTTAGCTCTTAATCTAAGCTCAACTTCACATTTAAATTGAGGTGTACCAAGTTGCAAAATATCTTTTTGTAGGTGGTAAAAACCATAACCACCAATTTGGATGTAGTAGCATTCCTTTTCGGCATAATATTCATGTAATGCGTCGATTGGAATTGGAACACTATCTTCAAAGATTTTTTGATCTGCCTGCTTGTGAGACATAGTGATTTGGTCGTTTGGTATTCTATGCTTATTGGGTACAATATTTTTTGTATTTACATAATCTAGAATACCAAATTTTTTTATATAAAAATCAGTGGTGAAATCCGACTTGTTAAAAAACCATTCTCCATCTTGCCAACCCAATGTTTTTTGTCCGTAGTCTGCTTTAAGATCGAGCTTGACTTCTAAATTACATAAACGGGAACGGTATAAAAATTGGATGTCTACTCCTCCTCCTGCACCAGCTCTTGCGAAGTTATGAGGTAGTAGTCCCTTCTTTTTAAAAATTTCAAAAATAACTGATTCGTAAGAGTCACCTTTGTTATATCCCATTGTCTTGACCAATAAACTATAGTTAAATTAATGAATCTAAAGTCCACCTGCCCATTTTCGATCCAGAAAAAAAGAGATCGTAACAATGGAACAATTAAACCAATACCGCCAGTTGATTCAGAAGGTGCTGGCGGAACACAGTCGATACAAACTGTCTTACAGGGATCTCGAACAGTTTACAATCTACGATACCGAGAACGACCCCGATCAACTGACGACGGTGGCTTGAACGGCGATCGCGGCGTATTTAGTTGTTTAACTCATAGCGTAGCACAGGCATCTTGCCTGTGAATAGCGTAGCACAGGCATCTTAGCTGTGACAACAAGCTAGAAGCTTGTGTTACGCAGTTAATTTAAAAACCAAAAACTGCCTCGAAACACCAAT
>JBNGCV010000200.1:0-1910 GCA_049975465.1 Kosmotogaceae bacterium
TTCTGATAGGGATTTTCCGGTGTTGAGGGTGAATGTTCTTTTGTCATTGTCCGCTATTTCATCGTAGCATAAATAATGGCATTTTGGAATCATCAAAATAACTTGACAAAACAACATGTTTGGTGTATTTTGTATATAGATATTAACTTACCTAAATTAATAAGGCTATATGAAAAACACAACTTTGGCAGTCAAAGACGGCGAGCTTCTTGAAACGTTGATCGCCAAATACGGGAAAGTGGCTACTGCAAAGCAAATCGAAGCCGTAGCAAAAGACACTTGGGATTATCAGCAGATGCATAATCGCATCCAGCAGTTAGTGAAGAACGGCTGGTTGGTACGCATCAAACGTGGTCTGTATGCTATTAACGACCTTAGCAGTCGAGGTTTCTTGTCTATTTCCCCCTACGTGGTTGCTAGCCTCCTGGTAGAAGACTCCTATGTCTCCTTTGAAGCCGCGCTAAATTACCGAGGTATGTTTGGCCAGTTTGTTCAATTGTATAGCTCTGTCTCATTGAAACAGTACAAACTGACGGAGCTGGAACCCATTCAATACCAGTTCATCAAAACCCAGGAGAAATTCTTTGTAGGTTGGGAAAAAGTTGAAATAGAAAATATGACCGCCAAGATAGCCTCTGCCGAAAAAGCTCTGGTAGATCTCATTCACTTTCGTACAAGCAAATACGTAATTGACCTGGTCATTGAAAAACTACAAAATCATGAAAAAGATTTGAGGGTTGAAAATTTGATCCATTATGCCAGTCTTGCTTCACAAAAAACGGTGAAGGTTTTTGGCTTGGCCTTTGATTTATTAGGCTGGGATTCGCGAGCGTTATTCCAGCTTCTTTCCAATACGCGAAGCACTCATTGGGTAGATGTGGATGACAAGGCTTTCAATGCCAAATGGCGTATTTACTATGATGAATATTTTGACAAATACCAAATTGATAAAGAGAAATAATGCTATCACGCCAACAATTGGAAATACTCAACCGAAAATCTTTTCGTTATCCATTACAAATTGCCGAAAAAGACTATGTGTTAGCGCTTGTCTTGCAATTGATGAGCCAATCTCCCTTAGGCAGGAAACTGGTTTTCAAAGGTGGGACAGCTCTCCATCATTGCTACTTGGAGCAGCGGCGCTTTTCCGAAGACCTGGATTTTTCTCCCGTTCAGCAGCCAATCTCATTTGAAGAAGTGCAAAAAGTTCTCACCAGTGTTGATTATTTGACCATCAAAAAACACTACCAATCCACAGCTACGATGAAAATCGAGCGCCTTCTTTATACCGGTCCCATTGGTTTTCCCAATTCGCTCAAATTAGATATTGATTTACTTCAAAATGTCTTGCTACCTGTACAGGAAATTATTTATCGAACTGCCTGGGGAATTGAGTTCCCTGTCAGAGTAATGGATATTCGAGAAATCTGTGCAGAAAAAATCCGTGCGATGAGTGATCGAGCACGTTATCGCGATTTCTTTGATATGTACCTGATCCTGAAAACTCACCAACTTGATCTTCGAGAAATTCTTGGTTATGTACATCAGAAGGAAATCCGCAAACCGATTACTAAGGCAAGCATCTTGCGGAATTGGAAGTTGACCGGGGAACAAAAAGAAGCTGAAAAACAGGCAATCTATTACTCACAGCCAATTGAAGATTCTTTAATCGAGGGAATGCTTAAAGGTTTTCCTGGTTTTGAGATCAGTTAATAAGACTGACAAGTTCCTTACCTTTCCCTTTCTACAATTCCTTAAAATCATTAAAAGAATAAGGCCATAAGATTTTCTCTCTATAGATTTGAAATATTTTTATGGGCTGGTTACCCCACGAAACAACAAACCACCCGTAATGCCCTCTGTGTCTATAATAATGAGACAACTGACCCCAATAATTTAGTGTATAGGGC
>JBNGCV010000201.1:0-1903 GCA_049975465.1 Kosmotogaceae bacterium
TTTTTGCACCTCCACCAATTTTGGTGTGAATTTGTTTATTAAAATATACAATGCTGCGAATATCACAGCTTCAATTATTATACACTCTTTTCATTTTCTGTAAAAGTATCTTTTTCATGTTATAGATCACTGAAAATTATACCATTAATCAATGTATTCATTATTTCTTTCATGCGCTAGACATGATATAATCAACAAAGAATATTATACCAGTCTATTTTAGTATACTTTAATTGGAGGGGCATAATGAGAAAAATATCATTTCTTTTAATTGCTTTCTTTTTAATTATTTCACTTTCTTCATGTACCAAATATACATTCACAGTTCCTGATCAGGAAATTGAAGAAGGTTCAAAGCTTGAAATTGAACTCAAAGAATACGCTTCTGAAACGCTGAAAGAACCACTTGAATTTTCAAAGGTTTCAGGAGCTGGGTATGTTTATGAAGGCAAGTACCATTACACGCCTGACTATGATTCTGCTGGCGAACATGAAGTTACTGTTTTGGTAAGAGATGCAAACAAGAAAGAGCTTAAAAGTACTTTTAAAATTACAGTTATAGATGTTAATCATGCGCCTGTTGGAGAGATAAAGGACATGAGATTTATGGAAGGAGATATAATAGAACTAAATCTCGATGAATACTTTGAAGATCCGGATGGTGATGAAATAAGCTATGAAATCATTGAGGGTACTGGAAAGATAGAAGAACGCATTTATAAAGCTTTTGAAGGTTCTGCGCTGCCTGGGATTCATCCAGTAAGAATATCTGTAAAGGATAATCGAGGTAATGAAATTAGCGAGCACTTTGTTCTCATTGTTGAGGAAAAAATTGCTTCTCCTGTTTATGATGATTTAAAGACGATTTTTGAAGTAAAAAGATACGATGTATTAAAAATCGATCTAAATGAACAACTTGAAGATAATGAAAAAGGCAGATTTGAACTGGTTGATGGACCTGGAGTATTATCATACGATGGTCATTATTATTATATGCCTTCAAAAGGTGATGCAAAAGAGCAGGAAGTTATTTTTAGGGTAAACAGTAATGAGGAAAATGGTGAACTAAAGAGATTTCAGATAAAGGTTGTTGATAAAACAGAAAGCAGTATTATTGAAGTTGGTACAGAAGAAGAAATGTATTCAACAATTCAAAGCGCTATCAACGCTGCTAAGGCTGGCGATATTGTTCTTGTACAATCGGGAACTTATGAAGAAACTTTAAGTATCACTAAAGGAATTATTTTAAGAGGTGTAGAAAGGGATTCTGTTGTCATTAAGTCGGATAAATCAAGCAATGCAAGAATATATATAAGACAGTCAAATGGCTTTAGTATAGAGAATCTTACTATAATTGATACCGAAAGAGCTTTAATGGTAACAAGATCTTCAGGACAAATTATCAACTGTAAAATAGTTGGTGGTAAAACAGCAATAACTTACAGTTCAGGTAAGAATGATCTGCTTATAAAAGATTCTTACATTTCTACACTGGAGAATGAAGATGTCGAAGACCTACCTGGCGAAAGATATTATGGAATTTATGCCTATGGAGATGGAAGACTTATTATTGAGACAGCAGATATAAAATATTGTGGCACCGGACTCATGGCAACAAATGATCTTCTTTTTAGGATTAGTGATAGCAGGTTTGATAGAAACCGTATAGGAATTTCACTGGCAGGTGATTCCACAGGATATCTTGTAGGAAACGAAGTAACTCGTAATGAAGAAAATGGTATTCTAATAAATTCTAAGTCAATAGTTACGCTTAACGATAATAGATTTCATTCGAATGTTCTTCACGGTCTCGACCTTTATTTAAGAATGTGTACAGATTGTGGTTGTGGAGGATCAGTCTTTAGAGGGACAGTTCTTGGAGAGAACAACGTTTTTGATGATC
>JBNGCV010000202.1:0-1900 GCA_049975465.1 Kosmotogaceae bacterium
TCCCGACTTTGTCAACAAAAAGGAAAAATAAGCAAAAAGGAAGCTGAAAATGGCCATGGAAGTAAGCGGATAAAAAGCGAGTCGAAAAACGTACTGGCAACATATAGACTATATTGGATGTCACTTTAAAATGGCGTTATGTCTTTTTAAATATGATAAATATTTTATATATTATGCTTGGAATATCATGAGTAAAGTAGTATAATTATGTCATGTGGGCAAAAATTACAAAAGCAAGAGGGCATAAATATCTACAAATAATTCATTCATACAGAGATGCACAGGGAGTACCTCGACAGAAGGTACTATGGAATGCTGGAAGGATAGATAACTATAATAGGAAGGACCTGGAAAAGATAGGGATGAGATTGCTTGAACTTTCTGGAAGTCAATGTGTTGACTTCAATAATCTGGAAGGCGAAGCAGTAGTTAACTGGGGATATGCTGTATACAAGAGGTTATGGGAAGAGTTTGAACTTGAGAAGATAATGAACAAGATAATATCGAAGACAAAGGTACAGTTTTCCCTCAATGATAGTGTCTTTCATATGGTAATACAACATCTACTAGAACCCTGCAGCAAGTTAAAGACATACGAAAAGCAACAGGATTATCTTGGAGTAAAAGAAGTAGAACTGAACAGTCTATACAGGTCACTGGATTTACTAGCCGAGAACAAAGAGAAAATAGAGGAGGATATCTACTTCAGGAACAGGAACCTCTTCAACATGGAGATAGATGTTGCCTATTACGATGTAACCACATTTTACTTTGAGAGTGTAAAGCAAGACAGCATAAAAGAATTTGGATTCAGCAAAGACTGTAAGTTCAACCAGGTACAGGTGGTAATGGGATTATTCGTAGACTGTGAGGGAAGACCCATTGGTTATGAACTATTCAGGGGAAATATCTTCGATGGAAAAACATTAGAAAAATCACTAAAGATACTGAAAGAAAGATTCAAGATACGAAGGGTAATAATAGTAGCGGATAGAGGAATAAACAGCAAAAATAACCTTCTGAAACTGAAGACATTTGGATATGGTTACATAGTTGCCTCAAGGTTGAAGAGCATGAGCAAAGAGATAATAAACGAAGCACTAGAAGAAAAAGGCTACACAGAAGTTAGCGATGAAGAATTCAAATACAAAGTGCTAAACTACAACAACAGAATCAATGGAGAAGAACACTCTGAAAGATTAATAATAACCTATTCCGAAAAGAGAGCAAAGAAAGACAGAGCAGACAGGAATAGATTACTCCAAAAGACTGCGAAGTTACTGAAATATCCTTCAAAGATAGATGCGAGTAACAAACGTGGGGGAAAAAAATACATAAAACTCACTGGTAATAAAAAATGGGAACTTGACAAAAAAGCGATAGAGACTTCCAAGAAATTCGATGGTTACTATGCCATACAGACAAGTGAGATGGAAGTAAGTCCGAGGGAGATACTACAAAAGCATCACGGACTATGGAAAATAGAAGAGTCCTTCAGGATAATGAAAAGCAACCTTGAAGTGAGACCGATCTTTCACTGGACAGAGAAAAGAATACGTGGACACTTCGTACTTTGCTTCCTTGCATTCCTTCTAGAGAGAGAATTGGAATTCAGATTGAAGTACAAAGAAATAAAGGCTTCTCCAAACAAGATAAAAGATTCACTCAACTCAATGAAGATTGTAAAACTCAATCACAAAGGTGAACAACTTTACTTAAAGATACCAGGTGATCCACTTAGCAACAAAATATTATCTGCAATGAAGATGGCTTCACCAAAAAACGTCTCTAAACCGCATGAATTAAGCATCTAAGAGAATCGTAGTGGCAATATTCTGATTTTCTTTTTCTTTTTTTGCTCTATTGGCTCTTTTTAGAATTTCATCTGACAAAGTCGGGA
>JBNGCV010000203.1:0-1896 GCA_049975465.1 Kosmotogaceae bacterium
TTTATTTGTGTGCCAGGCATGGCACTAATCTAGCTAGTGAAAGTCTAGCCACAGGTATTTACCGCCAAGTGTAGCGAACCACAAGTTGGTATCAGAAATGGTATGGATGAAAGAAGTGGTGTAGCTAAATTCTTGAGCCTACGAACAGAAACTTGATAAGGCGATTAGGTGGGTGAGGTTGCAAATCAAACTTAAGCCCAAAAGGTAAACGTAAACCAAAGTTGTAAATCAAGAGGTTGTGGAATGAAAGATTAGTGTCTTACCCTGGGAGACCCTACCCACATATCAAAAGATATGGTCGAAAAAGGTTTAGGGAGGGAGTCAGATGAAGTCATAGTAGGCATAACAGCTGAAGGACTGAAACGATTTATAGTACAAATCGTTATTGATAAAATAATACATAAGCTAGAAATCTAAAGGACGAGAAGAGTAGGAACGTAACCGAGGGATAAGGTCTTAATTTAGAGGAGTGATATGTATAAATTTTGGAATAAACAGAGGAGTAGCAACAATGAAATTAATTGAAGTGATTACAACAAGAGAGAACTTAAACAAAGCATATAAGAAAGTTATTGCAAATAAAGGTGCAAGTGGGATTGATGGTACAACAGTAGAAGAATTAGGGGATTACATTAAATCTAACAAAGATAATATTGTAAGTTCCATAAGAAACAGGAAATACTTTCCAAAACCAGTGCGAAGAGTATATATACCAAAAAGCAATGGGAAAATGAGACCACTTGGAATTCCAACTGCTCTTGATAGAACAATACAACAAGCAATAGCACAACCAATAACTGATATATATGAAGAAATATTTAGCGAAAACAGCTATGGATTTCGACCAAACAGAAGCTGTCATGATGCAATCAAACAAGCATTAAACTATTTAAATGATGGTTATGAATGGGTCATAGACATAGATATTAAACAGTTCTTTGATAAAGTAAATCATGACAAACTAATTCAAATTCTTAGAGAACAAGTAAATGACAGTGCAACATTAAACCTAATTCGCAAATACCTAAAAGCAGGTGTAATGGAGGAAGGACTAGTAAAAGCAACAGAGACAGGAGTACCACAGGGTGGACCATTATCCGTTGTATTATCAAACATCTATTTAGATAAGTTAGATAAAGAATTAGAGCAAAGAGGACATAGCTTCGTAAGATACGCAGACGATGTAATGATATTCACAAAAAGTGAAAAGGCTGCAAATCGTGTAATGAAGTCAATCAGTGATTGGATTTTGAGAAAATTATTTCTTAAAGTAAATGCAACAAAATCAAAGGTAGTCAGACCAACAAGGAGTAAATATCTAGGATTCACCTTTCTAAAACACGGTGGACAATGGAAAGTAAAACCAACAAAAGAAAAGAAGAAAGCCCTATATGAAAAGATGAGCCAATACCTAAAAAGAGGTAAAGCAATATCACGTTCCTTAGTAGTAACAATAAAAAGGGTAAACAAAATGGTTGTTGGTTGGATAAACTACTTTAGAATTGGAATGATGAAAGGATTCATGGAAAAGTTTGGAGCATGGTTAAGACATAAAATAAGGGTAATTCTTATGAAACAATGGAAGTTACCTAAGACAATCTTTAGAAATTTGACCTACCTAAATAGAAAATACAATAATGGGTTCAATCATGAAGCTATTTATAAAGTTGCAAACTCAAGACTTGGTTGGTACAAAAGAAGTGGGATGAATGTAGTAAATTTTATATTAAATCCTAAGTTACTTGAAACAAAAATAAAGGACGGAGCATATTTGCTCAATCCTTTAAAATACTATCTAAGAAGTGTTGGTGTATAAATTGTAGAGCCGTATACGAGACCCGTATGTACGGTTCAATGAGAGGGAAATGGTACTAGCTATTATTTCTCTACTCTATT
>JBNGCV010000204.1:0-1891 GCA_049975465.1 Kosmotogaceae bacterium
TTGACCTTCCTGCAATAACCAAAGATTTTCAAATGTAATATTGAACAATTTTTTGCTGAAATAGATTATTTTGAAAAAGTTTTTTCATATTGTTAAATTTTTCTTTTAATAACAGGTATTTTTCAAATAATATTGCAGAAAAAATAAATTTAACAAGGTTTTCCTTTTGTAAACAGTTTGATCTTTTTACATAGTGATATAGCCTGAGAAGATTTACACCAATCGCCCTGTATATCACTGCATTTTTCACACGTGATATTCCTCGGTATCTGGTCTGTTTTCCTGACTTGAAAAACATCATATAAATCATCGATTCTGCCCCGGCACGGAGTTTAAGAAACTCACGATATTCAGGATCTTTTAATTTCTTCTTTTTTGTCTTTATGTAGTATTCTCTTTCTCTAAAAAAATAATAGAATCCCTTCTTTTTCTCCTTAACAATACACTGATCAACTAAAGGACAATTGGAGCAGTCTTCCTTTTTGAATTTTCCACTGTAATTCTTTTTAATTTTGTCATACTTCTGCCTGATCGGTTTTTTCCCTCCGGGACATCTAACTAAAACATGATTCCGAATTAACATATCTGCAAGGTTCTGATTATTCTTGTTGCTCTTAGGACCCTTAATGGCACTTACATGTAAGTTAACTTCTGCAGCGTCACAATAGTCATCTGTATCCTTTCCCAGATAAGCACCATCAGTTAAAAGATCATTTGCTTCTTTAACAAGGGAATTGCCATCAATCAAGCTATGCCTTAGAAGCTCTGTATCTGAAATATTATTAGGCTCTACCGCAACTTCAGTTATTACCTGAAACGAATTTGCTTCCGAACAACTTTCTGCAAAATTCCCGACATAACCCTTGTGATGGCCATCTTTGAATCGATAGGAAGCATCACTGTCAGAGGGGTTTTGTATACTGGAACTGGGGATATCAGAAGGGGGATTCAAATCAATCTCAGGATTGTCTGAATCTTTGTTTATGTTGAGCTGCTCTTCTATTAATCTCGTTAAATCTTTAAACTCTTTAGTATTATTAAAATCTGAATTATCTTTGAACTTTTCATAAAGTAAATAACAATATTGAGCAAACTCATAAAGCTTTTCATCAGACTCTTTTCTCTTTAAACGATAGGATATATCAAGATTATCCAATGAAGATAATTGGCGTAGACCTTCAGGGAAAAAATTAATTTCATCCTCAGAAAGAAGAGAAAGAAAATTGTGCAAGATCTTTGCAAAAAGATTTAACCGGGTTAAGGATTTTATGTTCGCTTCTATTAAACTCGAATCCATACGCTGAATACTCAAGTCTATACCGAATTCATCACTAAGATCAAGAGAAATATCTTTCAAGACCTCCTTAATTAAAGAACAATGGTTCTCCTGTTCATAATTGATTAATCGTTCTCTGAAATAGTAAAGAGTTCTGATCGCAATACTTACCTCACCGGGATCAGTTAGGCCAAGAGCATACATAGTACGAAGATCTGTATGAAATGAGGCAATTAATTCTTCATCACTGTAATTGAAAAGCTGTTTTATTATCTCTAAACCGATCAGTATATTAGCAGGTTTATTCGGGCGACTGGCCTTATCACTGTATAAGGGCTTAAATTTACTTTCATCTATTCTCCTGAAAACATGTTCATAAAAAGATTCGGCCCAACTCGACCTTATCATTTTTACTACACTATCAGGAAGTGTGTTTAAAAATGAAATCAACCTCAGCTGATCATGGTCATTATTTTCTTTAAACATTTAATTGCTCCCATTATTACGTTATTTATAACAATATAATTATAACATATTTTCATTAGAAAATCAACCGTATATTCAAATTTTTTTCAATAAAATACAGGAAACTGATACCTTTTTGCAGGAAGGTCA
>JBNGCV010000205.1:0-1879 GCA_049975465.1 Kosmotogaceae bacterium
GGTGGTTGGCTTTCGATAGTACGCTTACTTAGATGTAATCCCTTATTTAAAGGCGGTTATGATCCTTTAAAATAGTAGAAGGTTTTGTTATGGAAAACAAAAATACCATTTTAGCCCTGATTTTAATGTTACTTGTGTGGACCGGGTTCACTTTTCTGTTTCCGCCGCAGGATGATGAATCTTCTTCGTTACAGACTGAGAAAGACGTTTATCAGCAGACTGGTAATACAGAGAATGTGAAACTTGAATCTCCGGATAGTTCCACAGATTCACATGGTTTAGGTAATACTGATATATTTGAAGTCTCTGGGTCAAATGGATACTCCACTAGTGGAGCAGATGAGTTTGTAAAATTTGAGAATGATTTTTACACTATCCAATTCAACAAACGGGGCGGAGTTATTTCTTCGGTTGAATTGTCCCAATACCGTCAGGAAAATTCTCCGGAAGCGGACAAAGTATCCCTGTTGGATAGAGAACACGGACTTTCCAGTTTATATATACTTTCCGGCAGTGGTTTCGGATTAAATGGCAATGAAGTATATGAAGTAAAGCGGCGTTCGGTAAATAATCAGGATGAGGTTATTTTTGAAGCAAGATTAGATAATGATATCAGAATTTCTAAGGTGTTCCGGTTTTTACCTGATTCATATCTGGTAAATGTGCAGGTTGACTTGGTTAATGAATCCGGCACTACCTTGCAGGACGGAGTACAGATTGCCCTCAACAATTTCTGGGATGAATCTTTTGCTGATAACAGATTTGATTATATAGGTTTTACCTCCTATGTGGATGGGGAATTGCGTGAAGATGAAGTTAAAGAGATAACTTCAGCATCTAAGACCTATACCCAGGAAGTATCATGGTCCGGTTATACCACTAAGTATTTTCTTTCTGCCCTGGTTAATACAAACGGAGTGTTTGATACAGTTTCTTTAGAAAGAGATGGTAAGCGTATTTCTAATATTGCCCACATATCTGATCTGAGTATCGGGGCAGATTCTAAAACATCATTTTCTTTTTATGTGTATTTGGGACCCAAGGATGTAGATTATCTCAGCACTGCGGGTGAGAATCTTACGGAAGTAGTCGATTTTGGTTTTTTTACATTTTTGTCCAAGCCTTTACATCTGTGTCTGAATTTTTTCTATGATTATGTGCATAATTACGGCGTTGCGATTATTATACTTACGCTTATTATAAAACTCCTTTTCTGGCCCTTAACCCAGAAAAGCTATAGTTCTATGAAGGCTATGCAGACTCTGCAACCTGAAATGAAGAAGTTGCGCGAGAAATATCGCGGGGATAAAGAAGGGTTGAATCGGAGTATGATGGAACTGTATAAGGAGCATCGGGTGAATCCCTTAGGCGGTTGTCTTCCCATGCTTGTGCAAATACCTGTATTTATTGCTTTATATAAAGTACTACTCAGTACTATTGAGCTCAGACATGCTCCTTTCGCTCTGTGGATTACCGATCTGTCTGTAAAGGATCCTTACTACATAACTCCTGTAATAATGGGTATTACCATGTTTATTCAGCAGAAAATGACACCCAGCACTATGGATCCTCTTCAGGCGAAAATGATGTTGGCAATGCCTGTGGTTTTTACATTTATATTCCTTAATTTTCCAAGTGGATTGGTTCTCTACTGGTTGGTAAACAACATCCTGACCATTTTCCAGCAGTATTTGATTTACCGCAAACCAGCGGTGGCACAACAGGGTTAAATGTGTAACTCTCTTTTATCTTAGACGCGGGTAACTATTCACCACCCCAGCTAGGCCGGGGTATAAGAACACAAATTCTGCCCGTCACTGCTCCTGCATAAACGAAGGTGATTTACCCTCAAACAGCAGGCGCAATCCTACGGACGCAC
>JBNGCV010000206.1:0-1872 GCA_049975465.1 Kosmotogaceae bacterium
GTAGGGTCAAGAGATGGCGCCTTGAATTTAGGAACGACCTATCCGTTTCTCCCCGTTTCCTAAAAGGAGTGCCTCACTAGTCGAACCATGCCCAGGTTTCCATCCCCTGCCACATCAAACCGTACGTGCGCATTTAACGCATACGGCTTTCCTGTTTGCTTCATGTTAAGGCTTATGTGACCTTCCGTGCTGGGAGTGCTTTCTGTCGGAGATATCTGATCCTGTAATCATAATAAACACCTGTTATTTTTACTATCTCCTTCTTACTCCACCTCTTCCAGCCGAATCCTCTCTTTTTCTTGGCTCTCATTAAATGTCTGCGTATCTTTTTGTCCACCCACATCTTTACGTATGCAAAGGTTTCTTTGGAATTGCCTATTCTGAAATAGTTGACCCAACCTCTCAATATGGGATTGATTTCTTGTATTACCCATTTTATTGGTTGTGACCTGTATTTCCTGAACAGGACTTTGAGTTTCGCTATTAGTTCGTTTCTTGCCTTTTGGTCTGGTTTGTATTGTGCTCTGTATTTTCCATTCTTTGTTTTTACTCTTTTGAATTCAAAACCAAGGAATATGAAGCTTTCTCCTTTTTCCATGTCCACTATTTTGCTCTTTTCTTTGTTTATTTCCACCTGCAGTTTCTCAAATTCTTCCAGGAGTCTTTTATGCACCACATTAACCCATTTGCCGGGTATTACCAGTACCACCAGGTCATCTGCATATCTGGCATAACTTATTTTCCCTGTTGCTTTCTTTGCTTTTTCTAACATTTTGTCAACGTCGTTGAGATAGATGTTAGCCAGCAATGGTGAGATTACTCCTCCCTGTGGCACTCCTTTCTCCCCCGCTGTTTTACATATGAGTTTTAACAGATGCATTATGTCAGGATCGTTGATTCTTGTTGCTACTTTTTCAAAGAGTATATGATGCCTGATGTTGTCAAAGTAGTTACTCAGGTCAAGGTCTATTACTGTTGTTCTTTGTAAGTGTAATGCTTTATCTACTTCTTTTATGGCATCGTGTGCACTTTTATTGGGTATGAATCCATATGATCCTTCCTGGAAATCTGTTTCGAATATTGGTTCGAGTATGAGTTTTAGTGCTCCCTGTACTATTCTGTCCCGTATGGTGGGTATCTTCAATATTCTCTTTTTACCGTTTGTTTTGGGTATACTCACCGTACGATATTCCATTGGTTTGTAGTCCCCTTTGAGTAGTTCCTGCAGTATGTCCAGTACATATGTTTCTGCTCCTATTGCTTCTATTTCTTCAAAGGTGACTCCATCTACTCCTGGTGCTCCGTTGTTCTTTTTGGCAAGTTTGTATCCTTCTTTTAGTGTTTCCAATTTGCATAGGTGGGTAAACATTCCCCAGAATCTCCACCGGGGTTCTGCCTTCGCCTTAACGTATATCTTCTCCCTCAATTCCTGCAAGCTTACGGACCTTTTTCTCATTCTGATCCTTGCCTCCTTTTCTTGTTTGAAGATTTACAAACAGTAGGGCTCCTTCGCTCGGGAGGTATTACCCTCTTTCTTCGCTACTATGAACCCATCCGAAGCCCTTCCATCTTTCAGTCACTTTCCCCATTCGGGTTATATGACCTACCACTTTCAAGGAATTTCTTCCAGGGATGAAGAGGGCCTCTCCAGTTGGCTCAGTGTATCCTTGTATTCGTGCTGCCGCTATCACCCCGCTGGAAGATGACTCAGTTTCAGTCAGTTTTCTGATGCCATCTGTTGCTTTCACCCAAAGTGTAAAGGCTCAGCTTCCAGAAGTGTAGTTTCGAGGCTACCTGTGCGTTCACTTTCGTTACGGCCCGAATACTTGCTCACCACCCAATTGATGGTTTTGTCAATAGACTTCAGTACTT
>JBNGCV010000207.1:0-1854 GCA_049975465.1 Kosmotogaceae bacterium
CAGAAGTCTTTATAAAGAACTCCGATTATCAAAGAAAGCTCTGGAAAAATTTCGTAAGAAATAACACATATTGCAAAAGTAAATCATTTGAAGAGATTTTAAGCATTATATCAAAAATCGATGAATTAATAGATAAGTCTTAAAGTCTGGATCTCACTAATTTCAATTTACTATTTTAAAGATATCGCTTTTCTTTCCATCTTCTTTCCCCTTTTAATTATCTTACCTGTTGGTCTCAATTTGTCCAACCACTCCAAGGGGCGATTACGTTACGTAATGGTTTACGCACAACCCACAACATACCACGTACAACGCTTTTCGGTCTCAATATTACTTAAGACCGAAAAGATACTTCCCGTATACAGAAAAACTATGCTCCGATAAATTCACCGTTTCGTATCGAACCTCAAAATACTCTCCTTCAAGATTGATTGAAAATATATGATATGTTTCATCAGGACCTTTTGGCAAAGGATCGGGAGCGTCTTCAGATACATTACCCGTCCATGTATCCCAGAACCATTTCCATCGTGTTGTAGAATCATCTACAACGGTTCCTTTTACCAGGTAATTATATTCAGCATCGATTTTCACATTAAACAAACTTCCTCTGATTCCAAGACAAAACATTCTTGCATCAGGTCCATAAATAAAACCCAGAGGATAATCAACCAGCAATCTTCCTGTACCACCATTGTTCAAATGAAATTGCCTTACATTTATCCTCAAATAAGGAAGATAGTTTGTTACATACATCCATTCACTTACATGATCATATTCAAGCCAGAAAGTGAAATCACCAAAATTATATCTTCCACCCAGGTTAAACCCATAAGCAGTAGGTTTGTAACCAGAACCAGTTTCTGTCGGACTTTCATAATCATCAAATGATATTTCACCATAAGCAGAAATATCATCTCTTATTTCTAATTTCCCATCCAATGAAACAACAACATTGGAATAACCTTCACCATAGGTATTGTGAAAAATCATGAGTGGATTTGCATCGATAATATCTGGAGTCTTACCGCCTACAACATTCAATTCTCCCAATCCCCACTCAAATATTCCATGATCAAATTCCACTCTGTGAGCAAATATATATTTAGATGGATCATCAAAATAAACACCGGGTGTGTGCTGATCAGAAAAATTCTCCTGCATATCACGTTCAGCTGGTGAAAGCAATGGATAAGAAGAAATAGCATGGAAATAGTATTTCATCGAATAAAAATTTGCTGTGAAAGTAAAATTATCCTGGTAGGTTGTCGGAGATATGGTTAAAGGATATTCACTCCAGCCCCATTTAATAGGAAACCTTCCAACAGCAATATCAAAGGTTTCATTTCCATACTCTATATAACCAAGATATGGAAAATTCATATCAACCATCATTAATGATGGAAAATTAAAAGAAAATGAATCAGACACCATTTTGAGTTTCTCGCCATATTCATATTGAAAGGGAACTTCAAAATCAATCTTTAACCCTAGACGTTCAACCTGAAGTAAAACATTAAGAAAAGGCTTGAATTCATCCTGTAGATAAAACACATTCTCAGCAGGGTTGGTTGGTCTACCCCATCCCCAGTTGTATTTAGTAACAAAATCACCATCGAAACTACTAAAAGCAATCCCGGGTGTTAGTTCAAATAAAATAGAATAACCATTTTCATAACCTTCAGAATTAGCAGACACATCAAAACAAAAAACACCTGAAGAAATTAACAATGAGAATAATAAGAATGTTATCATCAAACTCTTCACAAACCCACCCCTAAAACGATAATACAACAAAAACCCATCACAACCAACTCGTGGGCTACTTAAATAAAACAAAAAAACTGTCATAAT
>JBNGCV010000208.1:0-1850 GCA_049975465.1 Kosmotogaceae bacterium
GTAATTATTTACCTGGTTAATTTATTCGGTAATAAAATTATGTCCTTCAAATGTAGCACATAACTCTGAAAAAACATTTTGCTGATTTTTTCTTGAAGTTGAGATAAATCCTTCAATTCTGGCATATATTTCAGCACCTTTGAAAGTGCGGAAGCAGTTTGATATTTTTTGTTTGATCTTTGCCGGTCTTATATCTCGTTCAGCAAGATTATTTGTAAATGGTACCTCTTCATTAAAAGCAAATGCCAGTACTGCATCCTTTTTACTTATCAGGCGCTCAACAAGGTTTCTCCCTTTAGTACGTTTGCACCTGCCTCTTTTTCCCGGTATGCTTACCGGAGGTGGCTCTGCTTTTTCTCCAATACTGCAAATAAGGTCATATCTTGACTCGATGTGCTTTCGACGTTTGACCCTTTGTTCAAAGGGCATGTCATAAACGCTTATCAAAAACAGTTTGAAAACCTTTGCCCATTTGGACTGATTATTTTCTATCAGCGATTCCAACTCACGGAGTATATGTGCGCCGCAAATAGCATGTTTCAACTTTTGCAGGTTAAAATAACTGCTCCAGCAGTCATGGACAAGCCAGCCAATGTAATCCGTTAATACAGATTTATTGCTCTGTATTGCGCCCGTGCCTCGTTTTTCGTGAACAAACAGGTAAGTATACAAAAGGGAGGTTGCCGTATGTAACCATTGTAGTTTCCCTGCCACCCGGATTCCCGTTTCATCTGCATGCGCCACTTTCTGGTCAATTATTTTTGATTTGATTATCTGCTCGCTTTTTTCAAGCTTCTCATAACACTTTTCCGCGGCCTGGCTGATAGTGGATTCATTTATCGGATAGCCGAATAAATCTTTGAACAAATGTTGAATCTTCTTGAAGGGAAGCCTGTAATGAACATTTAACAATACAACCAATGATTTTACATTATTGCCGTATTGTACCGGTGCATTAACCTCTTCAGGGGCATCCCCTTTTTGCTCCCTGCCACATACAGGGCAGTATGCTTTAAATATTTGATATTCGGTGATCTCAAGCCGGGGTTGCGGAAGATCAAAAACCTGGCGCTTCTCTGCCAACTGAAACTCTTTTTCTGTAAAATAATGCCCGCAACTACAGACGCCGGGTGCACAAACCACTGTTGTATCCGGAGTTTTAACCTGCTGCAAAGTCCTCCCCTGATGACCTTTTTGTCCTCCCTGGTTGCTGTTTTTACCTTTATGAAATGCCGGTTTCACGGTCTTCTTCTTATAACCATCGCTTGAAGGCGGTTTATTGCTATTATGGCTATCACTTTTCAACCGGGCTCTTAACTCCGTATTTTCAGTTCTTAGCAAAATAATTTCATCTTTTAATTCTGTATTCTCAGCGCTTAACAAGATAATATTATCTTTCAATTCCGTATTTTCAGTTTCCAGTGAAAAAACTTCATTGTGTAAGACTTTATTCTCTTTTTCCAGATGACTAACCCGTTTGTGCAGTTCTTCAAGCTTACGGAGTAAAATTTGTATGGTAATATCTTTGACCAAAACTTTTTTTTCAAAAATAATCCTACATTACCCTAAAAACCAAAAATTTATAGCCAAAGTTATCAAGACCAAAAGTGCCAAATTGTTGATACCACCTGATTTAAAAATTTTATGTCACCAGGAAGGAAGTATTTGGGAAACATCTTCCGGCGAATTGAAAATACGAAAACCTCAGAGGGATAAAAAACCTAAAAAACAGTAACTTACCAACATGCTTTTGTTCATATCCAATTAATTGTTGAAAAATAAGCCAGAATGTTTATAATTTTGGCAAACGGAAGATTGTTTCTAATTTTATGACCCAGGTAAATAATTAC
>JBNGCV010000209.1:0-1845 GCA_049975465.1 Kosmotogaceae bacterium
GTTGCAGAAATTGCAGGAACGGGGACTCGATGCGATCGCCGATGCGGTGGGGATAATTGATAATTGATAATTAATTAATTTCCCCCCTCTCCCTCTGCCCCCTCTGCCCCCTCTGCCATTGTTCGGGGGAAAATGAAACGGCCCTGGGGGTGTAGGGGGGGTTGTCCCTACAGTCTCGGGAATGTGTAACACCTAGTGGAACTCTGACAAGTTCTAAGCCCAAATGAAGATCAAAATAGTCCTGTAAGCAGCAAACACATTGGTGGAATCCTACTCGTGAAGTTTTATTAAAGGATGATGACAAAAAAAACTTGGGAGTATATCCTAGTATCTTGAGGATTGGCGAGTTATCGTTTTATCCATATTTTCCATATTTTTCCGGAAGATTTACGGGGGACTGGTCTTCGTCTAGACTGATATTTTATCCCGGATTAATTTTAGTTTAAAAAATTAAACTTTTAACTACGACAAATGAGCGAACCCCAAAAAATACCTGAAGTCATTAGAGAATCATTTCAAGAAGCCAAAAAAGAATGGTTTGAAGAATTGACCGGATTTTACAAAAAAATATTCGCACAAATCACTGGTGGTTATAAACACTTTAAATTCTCGGCTCCTCACCCTTGGGTAATTTTGATTACAATCATCTGTTTGTCAATCATTGTAACTGCTTGCATTTATTTTGTAAATACGAGTTATGGCAATGTTGTTCGCTTTTTAAGTAATTGGGGTGTTCGACTTTTTAAGTTTTCTTTACCTCTATTGAATAAAATTTTTCCAAAACTAATAAAATTATTAGTTTTGGGATTAAAAACCTTATGGCTTCCTGCTTTAATATATATAGGAATACATATTTTCGTCAAACCTAAATGGTTTAGATTCTTGCTATTTTTAACAATTATTTGCTCAATATACTTGGTGATCTCACAAACCTTAAGGTTACGGTTTGACATATTAAGTGCTGGGCTTTGCATTTATTTTTTTATACTTTTAGTGACGCCGAGAATTGTTTGGACATGGATGAGTGGTTCATTTATCTTTGTTTTGGGGTTGGCTTTGGCTATGTTACCTGATATACCTATACCTTTCATAGGTGGAACAATTGATTATGGTATTTTTTCAGCTTTTTTTGTCTTTATCTTCTTTTTCTTGCATAATTTGGCTTCGTTGACTAAATTATTCGCTAACATTTTAGGTGATAAATTAAATTTACAGTCCCCAAAAACTGTAACATAGTCGTTATCATTTGATTGTAGGCTGTAGTTTTTTGCAGTTAAGGGTGCAGCTAATTGCACAAACTATTGAGTGAGAGAAAATGGAGGGAAGCGGGTGAAGAAACTGGCTGGGTGATGGGGAAAGCAGCCATATCGATAGTCAGAAGGTTGGCGAGGTGTGGACAGCCTCCCAAGGAGATCGAGTAATAAATGATGCAATTGCCTGTAACGCACTCCTACCGTTTGATCCAATATCTGAGGGATGTTCTCTCGTTCCTTTTCTCCCAGTCATCCTCCCGAGTCATGCCTAAACCCGTTTTTTTGGGCTTTTGTCCGAAAACCATCATCAAATCTGTGGCATCATCTCTCAAGACCGGGAGGCATCGCCTTGTGGGTTATCTTTCTCATCTGCCGATTTTCAACGTGAAGTGACTACACAGCAAAGATTGTAGCATGATTTGACTCATTTCCTTGTAGAACTCCCACTAGGCAAATCGCTCCCTTCCTGCTATCCTGTTGTCTAGTTTTGTTGCGATCGCGCCCGCTCGTTTGCTCATCCCAGGATTTTACACAAACTGCATACACCGATGAACTGGCAAAACTTGACACCCAACCCGTTGAAAAAACTCAA
>JBNGCV010000210.1:0-1842 GCA_049975465.1 Kosmotogaceae bacterium
GGTGATTAATTGATACTAAACCTTACGCTTTTAAGTCTGGGTTTCTTAATGCTCATCAAGGGCGCCGATTGGCTCGTGGAAGGTGCCGGAAATCTCGCCAGAAGTTTTGGTGTCTCGCCTTTGTTTATTGGATTGACAGTTGTCGCTTTTGGCACAAGCGCTCCTGAGCTCGCTGTTAGTCTTTCGGCTTCTTTCAATGGTTTGGGTGAAATAGCCCTTTCCAATGTTGTGGGTAGTAATATTGCCAATGTTGGACTTATTATTGGAATATCTGCAATAATCCTTCCTCTCAGCGTTGAGTCATCAACGGTTAGAAAAGAGATACCCTTTGCCTTACTTATCAGCGCAGCTGTATTCACAATGATTTCATTTCGTGGCAATCCTGTCCTTGGGATTCGTGAAGGAATAATCCTTCTTCTATTCTTTGCCATTTTCTTTGAATATCTTTATTCTATGGCTAAAACTCAACATGAACAGTTGAGAAAAGAAGAAAAAAGTCCAGTTCCCAGGGAAAAGCAAATAGGTAAAAATGTATTTTTGACGGTTTTAGGAATTGTATTGGTTGTCATTGGAGGAAAATTGGTGGTTAATTCGGCCAGTTTCATTGCATCTTTTCTTGGCATGTCGGATGCCATGATCGGTTTAACAATAGTGGCAATTGGAACATCTTTACCTGAACTGGTGACTTCTGTAACTGCTTCACTGAAAAAAGAAATGGGTATCGCTATTGGAAATATTGTTGGCTCAAATATCTTTAATCTGTTACTTGTTTTGGGACTTACTTCCATTGTGAATTCGGTAAATATTACATTGAGTTCTTACTGGATTGATCTCCTTGTTATGCTGATATTCACGGGTATACTTATGATTTTTTCTACAACAAAAATGAAGATAAGTAAAATAGAAGGCTTGTTGTTGCTTTCGGGTTATTTAACATATGTTGTATTTACAATAATTAGAGGCTAAACGCTGTTCAAAAAGATCAGTGTATTTTTTTTGATGAAAAGTACAAATGAGAATGTAATGGGGGTTATTTAATAACCACGGGAAGTGATGGGATGAAGATTTTTCTTCAGGCTCTTGGTTATGGAGTCTTAACACTGGGCTTGGTAATCTCGCTTTCACTGGGATACAGCGCTTATGTTGCCGCTTCCGGTGAAAATTCAGACATTCTGCATAATGTAAAATACATCGAAATAAATGGAGAGAAAATTGCATACAGAGAAGCGGGAGAGGAGAATAGTGAAATCCTCGTTTTGGTTCATGGTTTTCTTGGTTCCTCATATGATTACAGCAGGATAATTCCTTCGCTGGCAGAACAGTATCATATAATTGCCCCCGATCTCATAGGATTTGGTTTTTCAACAAAAAATGAAAGTCTTAATTATTCTAAAGAATCACTATCGGAGTTCGTTTACTTAACTTTGAAAGAACTTGACATTAAGGAATTCAATATACTCGGGCATTCCATGGGAGGAGAAGTCGCATTAAATCTTGTCTTAAACCATCCTGAATCTGTAAAAAAACTGATTCTTATTGATTCAGCAGGCTATGTTAAAAATGAGAGGAGCATTTCATCCAATAAATTTGTGGGAAGTTTGTATTTAAGGGCCGGGTTTCAAAACTATTTGCTTCAGAGAAGTATATTCAAACTTGCATTTTATAATCAAAATGTGGTAGATATCAAAGATTTTAAACCGGCATACAGTTTGGTTTATAATATCCCATCAACGACACTTTACAAATTTAACAAAGATGATGACAGTGGTTCCATATCTGAAGAAATTAAAACGGTAAAAGCACCCACACTTATAATTTGGGGAGATAAAGATGAATTGATAG
>JBNGCV010000211.1:0-1833 GCA_049975465.1 Kosmotogaceae bacterium
CATAAACCAATCACATGATACAATAACAAGGGTTAGTATGATGAGGAATATCTTTAAACCTTTCATCCCGAGAACTCCTTAAGCTTAATCATCATTTTGTCATACATGATAATTTTTGATAAGTAATGATATAATAAAAGTAATCAATTGCTTTTTTTTAAACAACACATTCTGTAAAACAATCGTTGGTTTTTTACAATGATAAATTAACACTATTTATTATATTAAATCATATTGATTTTTATCCTCTCAATAACTCTCAATAACTCTCAATAACTCTCAACAACTCTCAACTCAAAACTCCAACTCACTACTCTCCACTCAACACTCATAACTCTTAAAGTATCATCATCGCATCGCCATAACTGAAAAAACGATATTTCTTTTGAACAGCGATATTATAAGCATTCATAATGTTTTCGTACCCGGCAAAGGCAGATACAAGCATTAGGAGTGTGGATTTGGGCATGTGGAAATTGGTAATCAGGCCGTTGATGATTTGAATAGGTCTTCCGCCAGGGTAAATGAATATGTCTGTAAAATGGCTACCGGGCTGCACTCTTCCATTTTCTGCAAAACTTTCCAGGGTTCGGGTGGAAGTGGTTCCGACAGCGATAACACGACGGTTTTCATCCAAAGCGTTATTCACTGCAGTTGCTGTTTCCGGAGGAATTTCACAATATTCACGGTGCATCGTATGTTCATCAATCCGTTCAGTTTTCACGGGTCTGAAAGTTCCCAATCCCACCCGTAGATTCACATAGGTAAATTCCACACCTTTTTGTTTCAGTTTATCTAAAATATCCGGTGTAAAATGAAGTCCGGCTGTATGGGCAGCCACCGAACCGTATGTACGGGCATATACAGTCTGGTAATGATCTTTATCTGAAGGTTCCGGTTCCCGGTGGACATAAGGTGGAAGAGGAATCTGGCCATATTCCTCAAGGGTATTCCAAAAATCACCTTCCCATGAAAATTTAACGAGCCTCCCCCCTTCTTCAAGGATGTCCTTAATCTCTGCTTTAAACGTATCGGAAAAAGTAACAACCGTCCCCGGACGCAAACGCCGACCAGGTTTGACAAGACATTCCCAATGGGATTCATCTTTTTGATTCAGCAGAAATATTTCAGCTTTTCCTCCAGTCGTTTTATGCCCTTTCAGGCGGGCAGAAATGACTTTTGTCTCATTAAACACAAGTAAATCACCGGGTTTAAGTAAATCAGGCAAATGATCAAAGATCTTGTGCTCAATATGACCGGTTTCTCTCTTCAACACTAAAAGCCTGGAATGATCCCTGTCTTTAAGCGGATACTGAGCAATTAATTCTTCTGGAAGGTCGTAATCGTATGTATCCCTGTAAAAAAGGGGATTGGTTTCATCGATATACATTTTCTGTTTTTTTATACGATTTGATGGGTTTGGATACAATAACAAGTGTGGATTCACTCATTCTCGTTGGAATCCGGCAAAAAGTTTATCTGACATTCGATTCAAGCGATTATCCGGTATATTTTTTTCATGTTTCCCGTATGATATGCCACCATAAGAGAAAAATCAGTCCTATCAGACCAAGACTGATCAAAAGAATAATGATATGATTTTTTTTCATTTTCAATAATCCTTTAATGATATGGTTTAGATAACCGATAGAAATTTATATACTTTTCATTTGAACATCAAGAAATGGAACAGAGCGGGTGAAGGGAATCGAACCCTCGTATCCAGCTTGGGAAGCTGGTGTTCTGCCATTGAACTACACCCGCACGTCAAAAAGCTGGAAAATTTAGGTGAAATTTTTGATGAACTCAAGGAATTATGGGCTCATGGGTTCA
>JBNGCV010000212.1:0-1820 GCA_049975465.1 Kosmotogaceae bacterium
TGCTGGACAATGCTAATACATCTGCATACGGTAATCCTGAGCTTACACAGGTATTTACAGGAACGGCTGAAGGACCTGGTATTCTCGTGAGTGGACACGATTTGCTTGATCTTGAAGAGCTGCTGGAACAAACAAAAAATACTGGAGTGAATGTTTACACTCATGGTGAAATGCTACCTGCTAACGCATATCCGGGACTTAAGAAATATAACCATCTAATAGGAAACTTTGGTGGTTCATGGTATAAGCAGCAGAAGGAATTTTCTGATTTCAATGGAGCCATTGTGATGACAACGAACTGTATACAAAAACCACTTGAAAATTACAAAGATAGGATTTTTACAACAGGGCTTGTTGGATGGCCTGGAGTGAAACATATACAAAATAGAACAGATGGCATGTCTAAAGACTTTGCGCCAGTTATTGAAAAGGCAAAAGAAATGGGTAGTTTGGAAAAAAGAGATGGTAAAAAGATACCTATCGGATTCGGACATGCACAGATAGATGAATTTGCAGACAAAATTATTGATTTTGTTAAAACAGGGAAAATAAAGCGATTCTTTGTTATGGGAGGCTGCGACGGAAGATTTAAGGAAAGAGAATACTATACTGAACTTGCAAAGAAGCTTCCCCATGACGCAGTTATATTAACAGCTGGATGTGCAAAGTATCGTTACAATATGCTTGATCTTGGAGATATTGAAGGTATTCCTAGAGTAATTGATGCAGGACAGTGTAACGACTCTTACTCACTTGTTAAAACAGCCCTGAAACTGAAGGAAGCTTTTAATCTTGAAGATGTTAATGATCTCCCTATATCTTATGATATCGCATGGTATGAGCAAAAGGCAGTCACGGTGCTTCTAGCCTTATTGTATGTGGGAGTAAAAAGTATAAGACTTGGACCAGTACTGCCAGCTTTCATTTCACCTAATGTTCTTGATGTTCTTGTAGATAAATTTGACATTAAGCCAATAGGTACCGTTGAAGAAGACTTAGAAATGATGCTCGAGGGAAAGTAATCTAATATAAAAAGCGGGGTATTAACCCCGCTTTTCTAATGTTTATGCAGTAGTTTTTTTACCTTTGTCTGCAAAACCAATGATTAATCCTATAACTCCAATGATGATCTTTAACCACGCATGCCATGATGGTTCTGTAGCCATTTCCATGCCAGTTAATCCTAAAACTCCCATGATAACAATAATTAAACTGAAAATGATCAGTGTTACCTTTGACATGAACTCACCCCCTGTAAGAGACTCTTATAAATTGAATATGACTTTATTTCATGATTATGTTACCATAAATAACTATTTTTTCTAACATTTTTTTCCAGTTCAGTTTGTTTTATAAGGGTGTTTAAGCAGATAGTCATATCAAAATTAACAAAATAACAAAGAAATTTTGTACATTTGACTGATATTTCGGAAAGAGAAAATAATTATTTGCAATATCACAGCTGTTGAAAAGGCACTACATTCATTGACGGATTCTCTAGGGCAATTAAATAAATTTTCTTGCTATTATCAAATAAAAGCTTGTCTTTTAACCTCATTTGGCACTTTCCTAATGATATGCTATAATATGTTTGGTAAAGCGGAAATTTTGACACTTGATTTGAATACTTGTTAGAACTCTGTACGAGTTTGTTTATACACATGACCGTCTTAATAAAAAATCCTCTTATAAAATCAAATAATATCTTTCTACTCCTGTTTATTTTTGAAAGGAGGAACATCGTTGGAAGTACTAAACTATTTAATTAAAAATAACCAACTCGTTCTTAGACAGTTAGCACAGCATCTAAAAATAATTGG
>JBNGCV010000213.1:0-1820 GCA_049975465.1 Kosmotogaceae bacterium
GTGCAATCTTCAAGGAAAATAGAAAAGAAACAAGTGGAAGACATCGGCTTCCGTTATCTTACCGCGAATAATTTTCCAAATTTTCGAACCATCAGTGACTTTCGGAAAAACCATATTGATACCCTTGAACATTTCTTCGTTCAAGTGCTCCTGCTCTGTGAAGAAGCAGGACTCGTGAAACTGGGAACCGTTGCTGTTGATGGCATGAAAGTGAAAGCCAATGCAAGTTTACAGAAGAGTAAACAACATGAAACCTTGTGTAACCTGGAAGGGGAACTCAGAAAGAAAGTATGGGAACTATTACAGGGAGCAGAACAGATTGATGAGGAGGAAGACCGGTTATTCGGTGAGGACAGGCGAGGAGATGAACTCCCACCGGGGTTTCAATCGCAAAAAGAACGCCTGCAACGAATACGGGAAGCAAAGGAACAACTGGAAAAGAAACAAAAGCAACGACAACAAGACTACCAACGTAATCTAAAAGAACGGGAACGGAAGGAAAAGGAATCCGGTAAGAACCTTCGTGGTCGGAAACCTCACCCGATTTCAGAAAAACCAGATGAACATATGAAAGCAAACACTACTGATCCAGAAAGCCGTATTATGAAAACCCGGAATGGTTTTGTGCAAGGATATAATGGGCAAGCTATGGTTGAAACGAAAAGTCAAGTGATCGTAGCAGCAGATCTGCTTCAGGATGAAAACGATCGACATCAGCAAAGACCATTAATTGAAAAAGTTAAACTTTATCTTGGTCGACTCCCTGAGAAGGTAGCCATGGATGCAGGATATTGGGATGAACAAGAATTAAAAGAGTTAGACAAGGAAATTGATTTGTATGTTGCTACCATGAAAGATTGGAAGGAACGGAAGAAAATCCGAGATCAACCACCACCTCGTGGACGAATTCCAAAGAATATGAGTTATAAGGATCGGATGGAACGGAAATTGTCTACAAAGAAGGGAAAACAAGTGTATAAAACACGGAGTACATCTGTTGAACCGTCGTTTGGACAAATTCAAAATCGTGGGTTAGGACGATTACTCTTACGAGGATTACGAAAGGGAAAAGGTGAATGGTTGTTGATGTGTCTTTCCCACAATTTGTTGAAATTGTGGAAAGCACAAGCATATTAGGAAAAAAAAATTCCTCATTTTTTTTGTAACTTTGTATTTGGCTAATTGAACACTATAGTAGATGAGATTAACCACGATTGTATTTTTCAGACAGGCTCATTGATTTTTTTTTATTATCTCTGGAGAAGAATGATGAAGAAAAAGTATAGAAAAATTGAGTTATATACAGAAAAAACTGGTAGTGTTATTAGAACACTCCGTTTTACTAATGAAAAAGAATTTTTTGATTTCCTAGCGGGTTTTAATCAAATGAGATACCCAGGTTATTCCTGGAGAGACGTAAAAAAATGAAACGAAAAGATAAAGTTGAACGAAATGTTGTAGAATTGTTATTGAAAGATACTGATATACTGGAGATTACAACAGCAATTGAAGGGCCATTGGGATATGAAAATGCTATTGAGTACAGGATCTCTGTTACTCGGCATGGAAGATTAAATATTGAAAAGATGACACCTGGCGGATGGCGAAGTTTAAGGCGAAACAATGAAATGTGATAGATGTATGTTTAAAGACCAAAAATCAAGTTCCTGTACATATCCATTTAAAATCACTGCATCAGGTGATATCATTTATGATGGAGATGGAAAAAAAGTTGGGTGCTCTCATGGACGGAAAAAATAGTTCTTTCTTATACAATCGATTAAAAACTTCATTATCGTTCAATATTTATATTCTATCAA
>JBNGCV010000214.1:0-1818 GCA_049975465.1 Kosmotogaceae bacterium
CGCTATTACTGCTGCAACAGGCTTCATATAAAACCATCGCCAAGCATAAAATGTTAACAAATCTGACTTAACGGGTAACTCCTTTTGGGTAATTCACCCGTGATTTGCTATCATAAATTTATAAATAGATTAAATTTACTTTTCCTACAATGCTAAAGATATTAGAAAAAGACAGTCAAACAAAGTACAGGATAAGCAATATCATATAGGGGGGTTGGCATATGAAACGCATCTTATTGATTTCTCTATTTTTCCTTCTAATAATTACAACTTTCAGCACAGCGAAATATACAGGCAGTGAAATAAAAGCGTTCGCCTATGGAGAAAAGGCCTTCAAAGTAAAGTATGATCGTTATCTAACAGAAGAAGGCGGAATGGTAATTCCCAACATATACGAAATGACAGACATTGGTAAAGTCGAGATAGACGACACAGACCTTGGAGTTTACTACATCTGGAAATATGATGAGGTATCTCTTTCCAAAGAATACTGGGATTCACAAAGCGAAATGTGGAGTCAGATGCTTGTAGATTTTACATCGAAGAAAAAAGCGGCCGCAGCAGGAACGCTCTTAATAGAAACAGGAAAAACAATGCTGGGTTTGGGAGTATCAATGCTAATAGGCGATCTAATTTCCGCAGGTGCAGCCATCCCGTCAGCGGTAAAAACAGTGGTTAAGGCCGGAAAACTAACCACAGTAGCACTTGGATTAGGCTCTGCCGGACTCGATACAATCGCCAGCTTAATGGCAACAGACAGAGAAGACTTCATCATAATGAGAATAGCAGCAGAAACTTTAGAAAACAGCAGACTGGAAGAAATCAATCAACTGTTGAACGAAATGCAAAAGAAAAGAGAAGGGGTAGAACTAACAGGCAACACAATGAGTTTAATAAATTACCTGGTGTACGCAGCGACACTTAATACCCAAATGACAAATGCGCTAACAAATTCAGATTCATTAAAAGGCGTATATGAGATGGTGGCGGATTTCACCGAAACAATGGGAGATCAGGCGACCATAAAAACAGTGGAACGGGGAATATCTGAAGACGCTGAAAGCCTTAACGCATTTCTAAACGCTTCCATCATACACCTGACATTCCTAATAGACCTTGCCAAACAGCTGGGTTATCTGAGAAACGAAATAGAAAACGCAACCATAGTGCAGGATTCCTCAAGGATGAGAATAAATGCAATAAAATATGAAACAACAAGATATGTTTATTACGGAACCATGGCTGGATTCTTCAGGTTGTACAAAAAATATCTGCAAAAAGACATGACAGAAGAGATGGACTATGCTAAAAGTGAAATGAATAGATACGAATACTTCATAAGGAAAGTGAAATACTATCTTGAAAAGAAAGAATCAGAACAAATAAAGAATGTACCACCTTCAGAACCATATAACCCCTCTCCCATTGAAGGTGCAAACATACAAGTTGGACCCAAATACAACCTTGACCGGATAAAACTGAGCTGGGAAGCAACGGACACCGAAAAAGACACAATAACCTATGATGTATATTTTGGAGAACACCCGGACAAATTACAGCTGGTGGCACAAAACATCGTAAAGAGCGAATACGAAAGTGGAGGCATTGCTGAAGGAAAAACATACTACTGGAAAGTGGTGGCAAAAGACACCACAAAAAACACATCCGTTAGTCCCACCTGGCATTTCAACACCATAGAAACCGGAGTGGATAAACAAACGCCAAATGGTGCTGATCTTATTTATGTAGAAGGCGGAACGTTTATGATGGGAAGCGATGAAGGAGATAATGATGAAGAACCCATACATAAAGTAACTC
>JBNGCV010000215.1:0-1816 GCA_049975465.1 Kosmotogaceae bacterium
GATGAGTATCTTAAAAAACAACTTGGGACGGAACTGGTGGATACTTATATTGAGAAGAAGAAACAGGAGTTGAACAATTATCTCTCTGAGGTTTCTGACGTTGATATCAAATATTATCTTCACTGTTAGGAACCATCATTTTTAATTTTTATTCATCTCTTATTTTCTATGATAATTCTGTCATGGAAGAAAACATCTCCTTTTTTTCTTTCACAACAGTATTGATCCCGTGTTGCTGTTTTTAGTTACAGTATCTTTATCTATCACCTCTGATTTATAGATTCCGTTTTAGGTATGATGGTGAGGTCGAAATATGACGACACTCTTCTATACGGATACAGACCCATACCTGGTGTTGTATGGGTTAGCCCACTATGGTGAGTCATTAGCCACCCATTCTTTTTAAGGATACAAGGTCCACAAAAGAGCAGGGTTGGCCGACTCTCACCATCTTAGTTCATGACATAAGCCTTATTCAATTGTTCATGTTGATCTTGTAGGGTTTTTTCGTGGTCAGCACCTTGTAGATAATATCAATGAGGCTGGATGCTACAGCGACTTTTGCGATACCGGCATTCTTCTTCTGTTTCTTTTTCATACGATAGTAGGATCCTAGTGGTGTTTTGGTTTTACCAATGGTATTTGCTGCTTGTATGAGTGCCCATCGGAGCAGTGTTCTACTGCTTGTTTTAGGGATCCTTCCTTTAGATGTGTAGTTTCCTGATGATTTACTGAGTGGTATGACTCCAGCGTATCGTCGTAATTTCTTATGGGATGCGAATCGTTGAATGGGAAAGACCTGAGCGATGATGTAGCATGCTATCACCGGTCCGATCCCGGTGATGCTTTGCAGGAGATGGTATTCCTTGGGCCAGTGTTTCCGTGCGTATCCTTGAAGTTCCTGATCGACCTGTTCCATTTTCTTTTCGAGGAAGATGAAATGATCGTAGGCGTAGCGTAGTTCTGTGTTGATCTCTGAGGAGCCCATGTACTGCATGAGTGCCTGTCGCCATCGTTTGCTGAATGCACGGGTGGATGGCATGATTACTTTGTTTCTATCGAGAAATGCTTGTATCCGTGCATTGCACCGTACTTTTTCTTCCATAAGCGCATGTCTGATCTGTACCATGTTCCGTATCCTTTGGATCGGTTCATCAGGGATATAGGAACAGGGGTATGTTCCAAGTCTGAGCATCTCTGCAAGTCGTTTTGCGTCAAGGGTATCGTTCTTTGCGATAAGCTGCCGAAGTTGAATGGTATTAGCGACTTTGATCTGGTATCCATTATGCAGAAAGTTTTGATACAATGTATAATAGCTGGTACTCGCCTCCAGACCAATAAGAGATGAAGGAAGAAAGGAGCGAAGCTGTTCGTGTAAAGTTTCATAACGAGAAGCTGCTTCTCCAGTTAGGAGGACATCTCCTAACTGGTTTTTTACCACATACGTGGTTTTTTCCTTATGGACATCCAGTCCAATATAATACTTGGGTTTTTTCATGTTGCACCATCCTGTACTGCTATGTATGCAACACGGACTACTCAAGAATTATCATACCATCTTTTTTTGTTTTTGCTTTATCATTGCTTCAAGAGCTTGTTTCCTTTTATCATTCAGATAGTATACTGATTTTCCATCAATCTGCGTTCGTTTCACATGAGGAAAATGATTCTTGAGGGTATGAAGATTAGAACTATTTTTGGCAGAAGAAAGGACATATCCATCTATGAGCAACTGTTTTAGTAACTCTAATGTATTCCCACGGATTCCCCGGTTTCCTGGTTTACCACTTGGTAAATCCTTGGTATGATAATAGAC
>JBNGCV010000216.1:0-1815 GCA_049975465.1 Kosmotogaceae bacterium
TAATAATTGTGGCTGTCCAATAACTCAGCCATTTATTAAATTGTATTATGGATCTTAAAATTAATAATATCAAGAACAATTATTCATAAAACCCTTTCATGAATAGCTGTTTTACATAAGCAGTAATTTAAAGCTCTTAACCGGGAAAAAAATAGATAAAACCCCGATTAAATACGGTAATTATGTGGTATTTTCTTGATAAATTATGGCAAAATAAGTAAAATAAGAGCATAATTAAGTAACAGGGAGAGCTCATATGTCTAACTTTTTGCCATATAATCAGAGGCAGAGAATGTTTGATACTATATGCCCTTATGATCTTGTTTCCAAAGACCATCCGGCATTTATAGTTGATAAGGTTGTCAACAATCTGGACCTTTCAAATATTTATAAGTACTACAATGAAGAAGGAAATCCAGCTTATCACCCTATGATGATGCTGAAAGTACTTTTTTACTCATATTTTCTAGGTATCCATAGCTGTAGGAAGATATGGGATTCTCTCAAATACAGGGCTGATTTTATTTTTTTATCCGCTAAGCAGGTACCTGATTTCAGAACAATAAACGAATTTAGGAAGAGGCATGCAGATGAGCTTCCTGGGCTGTTTAGCCAGATAGTTCATCTTTGTGCCTGCCTGGGAATGATAGATTTTAAGGAGCTTGCAATAGATGGACAAAAGATTAAGGCTAATGCAAATTTCAGGAAAAGCAAAAATAGAATCTTGCTTGCAAAAAGCCATCAGAAGATACAGAAAAAGATAAAGATGCTGCTTGCAGAGGATCCTGAGGTAGCTGATATTAAGAACGAGGAAAGGCTTAAACGGCTAATGAAACAAGAAGAAGATATGCTTGAGCTGACAGAGATGTTTAAAACGATAGAAGAAGACACATTGATAAATACAACAGATAGGGATGCAAAAGTGATGAAACATAAAGACGGCAGAAGCCTTCCGAGTTATAATCATCAATCCGCAGTAGATGGGAAATACGGAGTAACATGTGCAGTTAATACTAAAGATACTCCTGACAGTGCATCAGATCTTAAAATTCTTTTAGATTTGTCTCAGGAGAATACAGGTAACATTCACAAGAATGTAATGGCAGACAGTGCTTTCTGTGATTTTGATACACTGGAAGAAGCCTCAAAGAACACAGAACAGAATATATTGCTTAAAGATAAGCTTATATATTCCAGTCAAAGATCAAGATACAACAAAGAGAACTTCTCCATAAATGACAATGGAGACCTGATATGTCCTGCAGGTTTTGAAATGAAGAAAGTGGGGGTGTATAAGCATAATAAACGAAGAAAGATAAAATATGAAGGCATCAATTGTGAAAACTGCCACAGCAGAGACCTATGTACAAAGGGTAAAAAAAGAACAATAAGCATAGATACAGAAGATAAGTGCAAACAGGATATGAGAAATAAATTCAAACAGAAAGAGAACAAGGAGCTTTATTACCGCAGGGGAGCAATAGTTGAGCCATCTTTCGGCAATGATCAGCATAACTACAAATGGATACAGCATCATCTTAGAGGCTTATGGAAGGCATCCATTGAATTTATGCTTGTTAGAATTGGGTCAAATCTTAGAAAGATATGCAGGTATAGAGCGAGAGAATGCCTCGAGTTATGTTAATTATTGTAATTGAGTTAATTATAGGGTAGACAGGAATGGATAAATTGAAAATCTATATAAGAAAAGAGAAAGCTTATATTAGTAACAGAAAAATATTTGATTGATTGAAATCATATAGAATTTGATATTGAGAAATTTATATTAATAAAGGTTGTGGGACATCCACAATT
>JBNGCV010000217.1:0-1814 GCA_049975465.1 Kosmotogaceae bacterium
TTCGTAATTCTGTCAGTTTTTATTGCTCCCCGGTTGCGATCGGGGGGCATTTTTTTACCGAACTGAGGTCACGTGAGGTTAAGCACAGAAGACTCAGCTCGGGAGTTGACACCAATCCATAACTGGCTGTATTATTGTATTATACAAAATGTTCGCAATAAGTTTGCAAGGATAAAGCATCTGTTTTCGTCCGCCCAACCAGTAACTTATATTCATTGGTAAACATGACGGAAAATTACTCGGAATTCTTTGAGCAATGGCTTTCCACAGAACCAAATCCTACATTAGTAGTCCTCAAAGGGCATCTACTGATCGAATGGCTTTTAGAGCAGATGATTTCTCATGCAGTTCAACAGCCAGACCACTTGAAAGGTGCTGATCTTGGATTTCAGCAAAAGTTGTTTATAGCTAGAGCTTTGATTCCTCTTTCTACAAAGATACAAGAAAGTGACTGGTCTGCTATAGAAAATTTGAATAATCTTAGAAACAATTTGGCTCGTGACTTGGACTCTAATACAAATGACAAAAACTTTAGAGATTTTCTGAAATTCCGGAAAACCAATATTGACCTTGCGACTGACATCAACATCGGAGATTCTTTGAAGAAAGAATTGGTGTTTTTAATTGAATTGTTAATTCCTTTTGTAGATGGGCAAAAAATTAAAAATTTAATGTCATCTCAGGAAAACGTAATCGCACAAAACCGAAATATTTCAAGTTTTGAACCCAAAGAAGCAGATCAATTTTTTATTTCTGATAAGCATAGATTGGCATTTTGTCTCCTCAAATATCATGAAGAGAGAGATCTTGAAAAAGAAATAGAGCTAACACAATTGCACTATGTCAATAAAGACAAGGCTAAGAAGTGGCGAGATAAAATGATGGGCTACTTCCATCCCGACAAGAATATCAGTAATGAGTCTTCTCTAAATAACGACGAGATATCTAAAAAAATTAATCTCATCTATAAACGTTTGACAAAGCAAGCATGAACAACAGAAATTTGCCTTCCATTCGACACTATCCATTGGAGAAACTGGTCGAAATAAATGAACTTGAGATTGCTTTGAAAATGACAGAAAAAAAGCTTTCTAAAGAGCATATAATGGGAATTGTTAATGCTTTTTATGCAAACACACAAATATGTGTTAGTGGAATTCCATATATAAGGATACAAGGGTTAGCTGAAATCCTAAGAACTGGTAATTCAGGTGCTGAACAATCTTTAGTATATCAAGGCATACCTGGTCTAATTAGCAAATCTGAAATTCTGAATATAGATGGTTACGAACATATATCAGGTCCGACTTTAATACAACTGATTGAGGTAAGGAAAAGCGTCAAATCAGGAAAAACAAAACAGTACCTACAGATTGCAGAAAGGATATATACAAAGATAGTTAACAACTCCGAAGTCCGAGATGTGAAGGATGTTTTTCTACAAGAGATTTCCAACTATCGCCCATACTTAAAGAAAGAACGTATTGACAAATATGGTATCTCCAGTTGTGAGTTTACTGGAGAGACTTTTAGTTCTACAGAAGAGGTGGATTTTGCTCACATTGATAGTGTGGTAACTAACCCTTTTCGAGCACTTAATGTTGACAATGGAGTGATAATTTTTAAGCACATACACAAGGATTTGACGAAAAATAAAATTCATAACTTTGACGAAATGTACCTTCATTGTTTGGAGAATAATTATTCTGTTTACTGGGCTGAGAGATATGCAGAAGTTTTCCCTCAACAATAATAAGAAGTGAAGATTTATGAATCGCTATAGCATGATGATTCAATGGTCTGATGAAGATCGG
>JBNGCV010000218.1:0-1812 GCA_049975465.1 Kosmotogaceae bacterium
TTTATAGTTGCTTACCCTGAAGGAACCGGTCAACTAGATAATGCTTTATTGAGCTGGAATGCTGGATTTTGTTGCGGATATGCGATGGAAAATCAAATAGATGATGTTGGTTACATAACTGAATTATTGACTTTATTAAAACAAAGATACAATGTCGATAATGGCAGGATTTATCTTATTGGTTTTTCCAATGGTGGCATGTTGACGTACAAATTGATTTCAGAACACCCTGAACTTTTTACTGCAGCAGCTATAATATCTTCTTCTCCTTCTGGAGGAAGTAACGAAGATTCAATAATTAATATTGAACCACCTGAAAAACCTTTCCCAATGATAATATTTCATGGCGAACGGGATACCATAATACCTTACTATGGAGGATTTTCAGGCGAAGAGAATAGTACAGGTATATTTTTTCCTTCGATCCCGGATTCAGTCAACCGCTGGGCATATTCAATGGGCGCTTTTGTAGTGGAGGAAAACTTTAAGGATCAAGAAAAGGTGATACTAAGAAAATATATGAATGCCAACAATGAAGTAATAATTGAATTCTATACATTGAAAGAAGAAGGACATACTTTTCCAGGAAGAAGAAAGGGGCTTCGAAGTTTTTTACACGAAAATCAGGTTTATTTGGATGCAAAGGAACTAATATGGGATTTCTTTGAAAGGCATAGTAATTAACTATTGTAGATATATGTATGGAGTTTTAAATCGGGAAAAATGTCAAAATATATAATGTACATCTTATCTCATTACTTATCCAAAAAGCTCCTAGGTTTTTTGTAAACTGTTCATGAATACATAGTTTGCTCTAGTGTTATTACTCCATCATAATTTTCGAAGCAATTCGCTACTTCATCATATGGAATTTCGCCCTTACCTAATGGTAAATGTAAAACTCCTTCTAGAATGATTTTCTGTGATTAAACATAACTTTTCTTTAAGGGATACCAAAATTATCAGACAAATGAAGATGTGACGCATGAATAGCAGCAAATTTCGAATTTTCTTTAAATCTATTTTTGTCTGCTAGATATGAATGAGCAAAATCATACGTAAGTCCTATATTTTCACTATTTACTTCACTAACTACTTTCATTATTTTTACAGGTGTATCAGTATAAGTTAAGTAGCTTCTGCTTGAATTCTTGTCAAGATTTTCAACAGTTATCGTTAATCATACTCCTTTGCAAAGTCAGCTAAAATTTGAAGTTGTTTAACTTCTCTCTTAAGTAATATGTTTCCTATACCTTCAAGATTATTCACACCAAACTCTTTTGCAAAATGACTAAAGTTGTTTTTGTCTATTGAGGCAAAACCACCATGATACACTACGATTTTGGAGTCAATAAAACCTGCGAATTCAATTGAAGCCTTCAAGATTTTGAAATGCTCTTCATTGTTTATTGAAAACAAAGTCAAATCATCTGGACCAGCGTGAACTGTATATTTAAAAGGATAATGCCTAAGCATATTTCGTACAACTTCACACTGCTCTTTAATCAGCATTCCATTTTCAATTACCCCAAGACCACTTGAAGGTATTTCAATATAGTCAAATTCAATATTTGAATTGAAATCCAGGATTTTTTTTAATATACTTAAGTTTCCATTGACAATGTTATCGTCTACTGCTATTCCTACTCCCTTAATTGACATCAAAAACCCCATTTCTAATACTTAAGTTAAGTTTAAAATGGCGATTGTAATAATTTATGTTAATGATAAATTTTATCATTTTGATTACGAATACATTTCATATATTATTTTTCACTGTGTTAAAATTAAAAGATATATATTAGTCTTATT
>JBNGCV010000219.1:0-1803 GCA_049975465.1 Kosmotogaceae bacterium
GGCATTTTTCAAAAAACGGTCAAAGTAGTTTACAAATATAAAGAGTGTTTGATAAAAGGGGATAGTAATCCTGTAAAAAAAGTTTTTTACCCCGAAGTCAGCACATATGGTTACGCTGCTGCAAGATGATCCCCCAGCTTTTCCATCAGCATTTCAAGCCAGTCTTTCTCTTGTTTTGTTCCTGTTAGCAATTCCATTGGCGTTTTCCCTTTTCTTTTACCGGCTTTGTACCTGCGATGATTATGATAAAACATTATTAAATTCAGTATCTCCTGATTAATTCTGTTTCTTGATGTATTAAGAAAAGCCCTTACTATTGAGTTTATGTTTTCCACGATAGCTGAACTCTGTATTATTTTATCTAATTGGGCAAATATTTCTGTTTTAAGGGCTTCAAAATCATTGCCCAACATCATTTTAATCATCTCGAATTGCTGTTTTTCTTTAGTTGTAAAATATTTTCTCCTTTCAGATTTTTTAGCTTTGACTGCGTTTTTTTGATATTGCCATGCCAGTGAAAATGCCTGAACAATATAGGGTTGGATACCGCTTTCTATCAGATTTTGAACAGCCTGTTTCGATATATCCAAATATCCAAGCAGCTCATCTAAAAGGTTATAGATGGTATTAATATCTTTTTTGATTTTACTTAAAGGCAAACCTATCATGTAATCCAGGGCCACGCGTATATCTTCCCCGGCAGTCTTCCTGTCGCGGGGGTTACCCTGTTTATCAAACACCTGCAGGTTGTCGATGATGCAATGGTATAGGAATTTGTACATCTCGTAAAGACTTATTGCCTTATCCGTATTTGTTTTTGCCTCAAAATACGCATCCATCCTTTTCTGTATGACCTCTTCGGCTTTCGCCGATTCAAACACTTCCAGGCAACGGTATTCATTTTCAATAGCAGCGTAAGCTGACCGCTCAAGGGTATTAACCCATTTCCCCAGCCGATGGGAAACAGCATGGAACGTGTCAGGCTGCCTGTTGATCCCGGGCAAGGCTGAACCGGTTGCCGAACAAATACCCTGTCCCTCATCGCTAACCACCAAAATAACCTCAATACCATTTTCCCTGAGCTTGTTGAAGTGATTTATCCAGTCTTGTGTTTTTCTTGACTCCGCCAGTTCAATCCTTAATATGGCCGTGCTTACCGGGTCAACCGTGATCAGGATCGGCCTGGAGTACGAATACATCTCATCAACCGCCAGAGAGGCATATAAAATGGTGTCGCCATCAACGTGAAATGTGTCGGGCAAATACTTCCCGATTTGGTTTAACTTCTGGCTGATCGTTCCCACAGAGGTATTTTTCAAACCTATTTTCTTCAGTATGCCTGAAATAGCTGGAATGCTGCATTTCCCCTCCATCCGCAACAGAAGGGAATACTCCAGGGATTTTTCTTTTTCCGCGATCAGAAGCTCTTTCTTAGAGGACGTGCCCCCTACATAGAAAGAATCTTCAATTGCACTGTTCAGCTGTGATTGAAGCATGTAAACGAAAGTTCTGGATATGGCATATTTTTTTGCCATACTGGTTATAATGCCCCATCTATTGTATAGCAGTGCCATGAAAGCAATATAAAGCCTGGTTTCCAGGGTTAAATCCTTGCGGCGGTGAAACTTTGGATAACCGTAATTAGTGTTAATGTTATCTAATTCATTCATATAAAGTTATATATTTGTTTATATACGAAATATTAAATGACATATATAGTTAATTTATTTTGAAATTCAAAATGATTAGTGTTATATTTGCATTATGGGAGCAATAACAAGAAGACCGGTAAAAACAGATGGC
>JBNGCV010000220.1:0-1793 GCA_049975465.1 Kosmotogaceae bacterium
AAATGGGTGTAACGCGTGAAAGAGTACGGCAGATCGAAGCACAAGCGCTCAGCCGACTTCGGCACCCATCGATTAAACGTCGTCTACGTGATTATTTGAACGAATAAGAAATTAATACGAACCGTTCCGATTGGGGAACGGTTTTTTCTTGACCATGATAAAATATCAACGTATCATAATTTTTTATGATAATGAATACCTGTCAATCTTGACTAATGCGAATGGACCAACCATGGACGATCAATACGATAAAGATAATTCTGAAAAAGCAAATTCTGACTTTGACTCATCCCAGAATGAAGAACACAATGATGAGTTTTCTGAAATGGACAATCTAACCCCAGAAGATGAAGCCAGTGAATCAGTATTGAATTCTTCTGGCCAATGGGTTAACGAAATTTTAGAGAACACTGATGAGGACGATAATGCCGTTCTTCAGGATTTGCAGAATCTTCCAGTGAAACAGGGCGATTTGCCGGATTGGATCAATACCCTCTCCCAGGCTGGTGGGGACGAACAAATCTCAGACGAACATATTGAAGAAGAACAAGAAAAGTCGGATGCCATTCATTTTAAATCAATGGACGATTCCTGGGATACTGAAGAACCCATAGAAGAAACCAATCAAAACGAAGAAACTGAAGCTAAGAATGAGATTGTTCAGTCGGACGAAGGTTTCGTTGAAATTTCTCAATTTGATTTGGAAGCCTCAGATAATCTTGAAAAGAGTGAACATGGACTCGATCAGCAAAATGAGGAGCAAGAAGAATTGCCAGATTGGCTTGAAGAGATGATCGAAGAACCAGAAACTGAGATATCAGAAAACATGGTATTTGAGGATGAAGCATTCAACCCCGATGAAGCAACAAAGCCAGTCATCATTACGCCCATTGTGACGGAAGATGAAGTGGTTATAGATGATCAACCCATTGAAGCAGCACCTTTTGCAACTGATCAGCCCGTTGAAGAGTACGAAGAACAATTTGCTGAGAATGAGGTGTTTATAGAAGATCAAGTTGCAGAAGATTTGTCAATTGCGGAAGAAGAAATTCCTCCAGACGAAATACTATATGAAGGTGAAATGATAATAGAACAGGCACCGAGTTTGGATACCGAAAATGTGGAAGAATTTGATGCAGATGAAAGTGATTGGTATGAGGAAGAGCTTCTATCTCCAGAATTGCCGAAAACATTGAAATTTGCGAAATACCTCCTTGACCAGGGCGAAATTGAACCCTCTTTTGAGATTTTCCAGACGTACGTTAAGAAATCGGAATATTTAGAAGAAATTAAGATGTGGGCAAAGGAAGCAGCAGTCGCTGACAGTGAAAAAAGCAATCTCTTGTGGGAATTGATCGGGGACCTTTCCCTGAAACAAAACGAACCTGATGAAGCCTTATCAGCTTACACCCGGGCAATTTCAAAATTAATAAAAAAGTGAAAAGGTGTCCTCAAATGAAATTAATTCAGGTTTATTCAACGGAAGGACAGCTGGAAGCTGAGATGATCAAAGGTTTTCTTGAAGCACAGGGACTAAATGTAACCTTGAGCCAGGAAAGCATCGGTCGGACATTAGGCCTTTCTGCTGGGCGCTTAGGACAGGTAAAAGTCCTTGTACCAGAATCGCAGGTAACCTCAGCTGTAGAATTGTTAGAAGCCATGGAAAGGGGCGATTTCGAAGATGAAGACTCTTCCGATTTTATCGACAAAACCTGATCTATCACCCTTTTCGAATTATGCTGTCAAGGCAAAGTTAAAGAGTCCTATAGTTCAGCAAAGTAGAAATGTCCTAA
>JBNGCV010000221.1:0-1782 GCA_049975465.1 Kosmotogaceae bacterium
GTACACAACCTATCAGGAGAATCAGAAATTTCGGGTGGAGCTATCCAATAATAAGTGAGGGCTGGAAGTGTATCTGGATTGTACGGGCAATCCTTTATATGATGCTTAAATAAAGGTAGATTCCCCCATTTTGAAATTAAGGTATCTTGGTGGTCTGTAGCAATTGCCGAATGATCAGTGGTATCTGGATAGGCAATTTTTGCATGTTCCAGGTAGAATGTATCCACATAGCTGGTAAAGCTACCTTTGTTCACATAAGGGACGTTTCCTTCTAAACAAACGTTGTCACCTCCTTCGGAAATGTGCCATGCGTAACCATGACAATTGTATGTATTAGTTGCCTCACTTAAAAAAACTATCCTGTTACCATAGTATTCAAGACAGTAATCCAATATATCTTCCTTTAAGGGATCGCTTAACTCATAGCCTGTATCTGGTTTCAATTCAAATGCATCATGTCCGTAACCTGTTGGAGTGCGTATTGTGACTTTATCATAGTCAGGGCTATTTTCTATATAAAAGGCTGGGATAACGATACCATCAGCAGGATCAAAATCGGGATCAATTTTCTGGCTATATCCAAATATAACGTACATTATCAATACTAGTGTCACGTCAATCATCAAAAGTCGGATAAAGTCTTTTTAGTTTAATTCTTGCATCATCAGCTGTAAACTGCCAGTTTATTTTGGCAGTACTCCGGTTCCTTGCCTTTTGCCATGCCTCAACCTGGGTAGTAACTTTTTCTATGGTTTCTATCCTTCTGTTAAGGCACTGTCCCATTAATACGTTCAGTTCAATCTCTGCCATATTTAGCCAGCTTCCATGCTTGGGCGTATATACAAATTCAAACCTGTCCCAGATTTGCTTTGCTTTTTCGGGCTTAAATGTTTCGTAAAGTGCTCCCGGTTTATGAGTACCTAAATTATCCATAACCAATGTTATTTTTTCTGCTTCTTTATAAAGGTCTGCAATTTCTTCTAAATATTCCGCCCAATCTCGTTTACACTTCGTTGTTGTAACCTTTACATACCTTTTTCCAGCCAAGGGTTCGTTGGCCATAAAAATATTGCACACTCCGTTACGGGCGTATTCATAATCGTATTTTTCTTCATGCCCCGGATCTGCTTTTATTGGTGCCCTGGTCTCTTTTATGAGTTGCTTGGGCGACTCGTCCATGCAAACTACCGGGAACCTGGCATCATAAGGCCGTTTGTAAACTTCTAATACCTTTTCCATATTTGCCACAAAATCACCGTTTTGCAAAGGTGGAATTACCCATCCCTTTTTCTTCCACGGTTTCAATTCGTTTTTTTAAAAGGCGGCGCACCGTTTCGTGTGATATACTATCAACATATTCCAGTTCAACAGCTTTGTCTGCAAGCAATCTCAGTGACCACCGCGAAAAGCCTTCTGGCGGTTCGCTGCAACATAAAGCAACCAGGTGAGCTTCCACTTCACCATCAACCTTCTTCTTGTAAACGCGTGTCCCTTTGTGCCCGTTCAGCGCAATTTCAAGCCCTTCTTCCACAAACCGCTTTTTTACCCTGTCTATTTTTTTCGTGCTTATATTCAGCACTTCCGCTATCTTTTCATTGGTGATTTTTTTTTCCTGATGTTCACCAACATCACAATTGAGCAGGATTAATGCATTCAGAATTTTCTGCGACTTGTGCGAACCTCTACTCGTAATTTGACTCAATTCTTCTCTCTCTCCTTGTTTTAAAGTCACTTTGTATTTAATCATGGCAATCTATTTTTTGCCAAATTTAATATTTTTAA
>JBNGCV010000222.1:0-1777 GCA_049975465.1 Kosmotogaceae bacterium
TGTGGGAATGGCTGAAAGAGGTAGAAAAGGTAGATGATTACACACTAAAATTCCACTTTGAAGAGCCTTTATACCATGAATGGTCAAATAATCTCTATCAACTACCAATGATTCCTGAGCACATCTGGTCGAAAAAAACAGAAGAAGAAATTCTGTCAGGTGCCAATGAAAATCCTGTGGGAACAGGAGCTTATTTAACTGAGTCACATGGTCAGGATAGACAGGTGTTTATCAGAAATGAAAATTGGTGGGCTACTGAACAACTTGGTCTAAAACCAGCACCAAAAAGAATAGTATACATTGCAGTATTCAATAACAGTGTTGCTCTTGGAATGATACTTAAGGGAGAACTTGATATAAGTAATTTCTTCCTTCCGGGTGTTCCAAGATTGGTACAAACATATCCTAGTATCCACACTTACTTTGATGAACCACCATACATGTTATCTGACAATACTGCGTTCTTGTTCCTGAATACGACAAAAAAACCGCTTGATGATCCTGAATTCAGAAGAGCTTTGGCTTTTGCAATTAACTCCGATGATATTGCTAGTAGGGTATTCGAAAATCAGGTATTAACATCAAATTCTCTAGGTTATCTGCCTATTGACGCATGGATGCAGTATTATGACGAGGAAGTTGCGAAAAAATATGGTTTTAGTTATGATCCACCAGAAGCAAGAAGAATTCTTGCAAAAGCAGGATATAAAGATAACAACAGAGATGGCTTTCTCGAAGCTCCAGATGGCTCGGAGGTAAAGGTTTCTATAATTGTTCCTTTTGGTTGGACAGACTGGATGGAATCTATAAAGATTATAGCAAGAAATTTCCGAGAAATAGGAATAAATGCTGAAGCAGAATTTCCCGATTTTGGAAGATATCAAGATGAACTATACGGTGGAGATTTTGACATGGCGATAAATAACTTCAATTCTAATCTTAGTAACACTGTATGGACACTATATCACTGGTTATTCTACCCATTACGCGAAAGAATGACTTCAGGAAACTTTGGTAGATATGATAATCCAGAAGTTTCTGAGTTACTAAATCAATTCAATAGAACTTCAATGGATAATCATAAAGATGCTCAAGAAGTATTATCTCAAATTCAAGAAATATTCCTGAAAGACATGCCTGCAATACCTCTCTGGTACAATGGTATGTGGTTCCAGGCTAGCACTGAAGTCTGGACAAATTGGCCATCAGAAGAAGGGCCAAACCATTATCCAGCTACCTGGGCTGGAAGATGGCAGCTAGGTGGACTTCTAATGCTATGTGAATTAGAAGCAAAATAGTGATTTAAATAAATAAACCGCCCCTCCAAGCGGGGGGCTTTTTTCTAAGTTTTGGTTTTAGGAGGAAATGTTGTGAATCGATACTTTAGAAGAAAATTATTCATTTACTTCCTTACTTTTGTATTTGCAGTAAGTATTGATTGGCTGATCCCACGTTTTATGCCTGGAAATCCCATACAAAATCTCTTGTCAAGGGTCTCGGTGCGAGCTGAAGCCGCTGAAGTTATGTATGGATATTTGACTAAAGCTTTCGGACTCGATCAACCGTTATGGAACCAGTATTTGAATTTCTGGAATGCTCTGTTTCATGGTGATCTCGGGACAAGTGTTTATTTATTTCCGGAACCCGTGATGAAAGTAATTATGAGAGCTGTTCCATATGATATATTGCTTTTGGTTCCTGCAATAGTATTAAGCTGGTTTGCTGGAAATAAATTCGGTGCCTTTGCAGCTCGAACCAAGAAACTTGACAACACAGT
>JBNGCV010000223.1:0-1774 GCA_049975465.1 Kosmotogaceae bacterium
GTTTTCTTCGATTTCCTCTTCCATCATTTCAATTTTGCGCAATTTTTCGGGATTGGTTCGTGTTCTCAGGAACTTTTTCTTTTCAGTTCTCAGCTTTTCAAGTTCTTTGTCGTAGGCATCGTAGATATAGAAATGTTTTAATTTTGTGTTTTCAGGATCAAGCAGTTTGACAACATCGTCCAGCTTCTTCAATTCAAGAAATTCCGGGCAATTATTCATAACCTGTCTTGTTTCTTCGCTCAACATAGAGAATTCCTTCAATTCAAATAGCTGGATATCATCAAAAATGCAATCAGAAGATTCCATTTTTTTAAGGGTATCAGATATATCTCTTAATGAACTGAGAAGCTTTTTTATTTTATTAACTAATGCTTCATCATTAAAGTATTCCAAACAGGAATCTAGCGCATCCAGTTCCTTTTTGATGTTCTCTTTTGTTCTATAAAATTTTATATTGGTTACATGTTTCTTTCCCGGTACGGAGCTGCAATTCATCTTTTGCAACAATGCGGTCAATCCTGTAATCTCTCTTATTTCTTCATTTCGCATCTTCGTTATCCTCCGCCAGTACATCGACCACGGGAACCCTTACCCTGCTCTGTAACGCGTCGACTAATTCAGCAGAACTGTATTTATATCCCGTGGGGGACCATGGATTGATAGTAATACCAATAAGATTAACGTTGTACATCACTTCTAACCTTCCACCTTTTCTTTCAAACCTCATAATATCACCCAGTGATGCAAAAATCCTGGTGTAATCTTTGGTAACTACAGTAAGATCCTCTGCAAGTCCTTTTTGAACCAGCATTCTTAAAAAACTACCAGTTACAGCTCCAGATAAAAAAAGCGTTTGTTTGCCTATTAAATAATCATCAATACCTTCCGTACAAGTGATCGCGGAATCAAAGGGCAACCTCGTTATCTCACCGTTTTTTTCGTTTAGGATATACATACCGCGTTTTAATCGTTCGAAATTCAGTGATGTTCCTGAGTACTCTTTAAGGTTCATGATCTTTGTTAACTCCAGGGTTTTATTGACGAGAATATTTATATTCAAAGAAACCGTTGCACCCGAGGCGAGTATTACTGCACCGGAGATCAATGGTGAAGAATGACTTATCCTCGAAAAGGCTCCATCTATGATGATCAGATCACTATTTAACTTCCCAAAATCATTTACCAATTCTTTGAGATGCGCATTTATGACCGGTCCAGCCAAAACTATTTGCCCATCTTCTTTAGCTTGTGCAATGACGGTTCTTCCAAGCGGTGTTTTGTGTTCATTAATATAAAGGATTTCTGACAAAAAACTCTTTTCCCTGTAGAATGCTTCACATGTAGCAAAGATCATCCCCTCAAAAATATTTACAGGTGGTTTTGGGGTATACGCTATCTGATCAAAGGATTCACCGTCGAGCCCTATAGATGTTATAGCAATTTTAAGGTTACGGTGAATGTTGCGGGTGATAAAATTCATTGTTTCAGTTTTTCCGGTGTTTTTTTCAAGACCGACAATCGAAACACAGTTGTGCTCTGTAATATTTTTCAATAACTTCTTGCTATTCTTCATCTTTGAAAATTACGAGCGCGTCACCATCAATAGCTAGTTCTCCGTTATCTTTTATTACATTTGTTGATAGCTTCAGGCGAGATTTTTCAGGGATTTTTTCCAGAACTTCTATAACCACTGTTATGGGTTCATCAAGATACACCGGGCGCCTGAATGAAGCACTCTGATTAAGATATATTGTTCCAGGTCCGGGAAACTCTC
>JBNGCV010000224.1:0-1750 GCA_049975465.1 Kosmotogaceae bacterium
TTTTCGAAAAGATTTTTGTTCATGTGTTTCCTCCGTTTATATTTGATTTTTGTTTGATTAGAAAGTAAATCTTTCATTAATATAATTCTACCGGTTTTATGTGCTCATTTCTACTTTTTCCGGAAATTCTGATAAATATATAGACTCTAGTGAAAAAACTCTAATTTCTGGGAAATAGCTAATCTGATTCCCCACAAATATATCGGATTTTACGCGTTTTATGGGATTGAACCATCAAAAAAGCATAAAAATGACACAAGACGCCCCACTTTCAAACAGAGCACACCCTTTTTGCAGTAAACTCTATATAACAATTATTGAATTAATTCTACGCAGTAAATATGAACAATGATAAGACAATTTCCCATTCAAATAAATTGGTGCGAGCAAGCACCCATAAGGGCGATTGGGTCCTGGTATTTAAGGATAGTAAAATTACACAAGAATAGTTTTCTCTTAAAACAAAGCACCCACCATCCATTAACAAGGTGGGTGCTTTAGATTTAATAAGATTTATGGATCAGAGTTGGTTGCCTCTCCCACGCCCGCCGCGGGATCAGCTGCCTGTCACGACAGCATCATAATCAGTCTGATTCATGTATTGCGGTTCGTAAATTTCACCGGTTTGCTGTTCAAGGGTGCTGGTAAAAGCGCGCAAGTGGTTCTCAGACCCGCTTAAAAGGTTCTGATAGACCCTGCGGATTTCATCGTTTTGGGGTGTTTCAAGGTATTCCTGCAGGTCGAGGATGTCAATTTCTTCGATAGCCCCGCCAACCTTCAGGGCATCCCCCAGGGACTGCGCTCCGATGACCATTAAGTCATCATAAAGCTTCTGCAGATCCTCGTTGGCAAAGACGCCGGTTGGGGAATTGTCCGCAGGGTCTTCAATATCAAACAAGTCGAGCAGATTTTTGACTGCATCTGTGTGGGTTTGTTCGCTGCTGGCGATGTTCTGGAAGATGTTTAATCCCCACAATTCATATAGACCAAGATAAACATCTTTTGCCAGTTTTTCCTCTTCTCGCATATAAACCAGCCCGGCAACTTCATCATCCGTTAATCCACTCGCTAGAGTGACCGATTCAGTACTTTCTGGATCTGAGGTTTCTGCAATTTCTGTTGGATTTTCTGCGATCAAATCTTCTTCCAGTTCAATTGTTTCAACAACCTCCAGGGTTTCGACTTCTTGTTCAGCCAGGACTTCGGGTTCTTCATCTGAGATCGCTTCGTCTTCCACCTGGGGAATCTCACTTGCGTTATCTTGATCAGCCAATGTGCATGCGCCTAGTAAAAAGATGGATGCAAGAAGCACGGCTATTATTTTTATTTTGTGATTATTTATATTTTTCATTTGTTCTCCAATTTGTTCAACATGATATTTATTTATGATTGTTTCTTTGATCCTTATTATTATGCATTAGACTTATGAAAAAATTGTGAAGATGCTGTAAAGAAAGGATAGGTTTTTGAATTGGGCTCAATGGATGTCTTGGTGGGTGCAACTGCGAAATTATGTAGTGATTTGAGCAGGGTTTCATGGTAATATCTCATAAGATCAAGTGAAAATTCATGGTACTTGAAATTTCTGTTTTGAATGTGAGGCGTTTGTCCCATAAAAAAGCTGTTAAGAAGAGATTTATTGTAAAGTTGATTTTGCTAGGCTTCGTTATCTTCTTAGTATTTGCTGCTGTTCAGGGAAGTTAACCCCAAAAGTTGTACTCAAAAATCCGTTTTAAATGTGAATCTAACC
>JBNGCV010000225.1:0-1738 GCA_049975465.1 Kosmotogaceae bacterium
TAACAGGGTGTTGATTTAATATGGATTTGGATGGGTTCAGTATTTTAGATTGTGATTTTTTGTGTGGCGAGATTTTCATTTGAATTTTCAGGAATAATTATTTTTCGACGGAAAAATTTGTTTTTGTCGAAGTATGAGCGCGAAAATTGACATATATGCGACAATAAATAGAAAAATAGAGCGAAAAAACTGGCATAAGCAGGCATTGAAGCACCTTGGCTTGCCTGCGCCTAGAGCTTTTCTGAGAATTAATGACAGATTAAATGCAGCGACATGAATTAGCAATCGCTTCAAAATATTTTCATTACCTCGAAGCGTTGTTCGCCGCATACCCCCGGAATCAAGGATATGCTGGAAGCATCGTTCCACGATTTCCGCTCGTTTTGTGTGATATTTTTTTCCTTTTTCGCTTCGAATCCTATTTCTATTTTTATAAACGACACGCTGTTCATCAGCTTTTTCGGGTGTTTTCACGCCATTGTTATTTGTCCATTTGCGTCTTCCCCGATCGGGTTCAGCAATGCAAGACTTGATTCCCACCTTATCGAGAAACCTTAGAAATCGTCCGTTGTGATAGCCTTTGTCAGCCACAACTTCTATCTCGCCTTCGACTTGAAATTCGTCTGTTTCGCACAATTTGAACATTTCCTCAATTCCGTTATCGAGCGTTTTTTTGCCAGTTGTAGAATCGCCTTCGTCACCAGGATGAAGCTCTACATCAATAACCGCGCCTGTTTCAAGGTCTTCCACAATCTCGGGTTTATACGACATTTTTGTTGTGCCATCTTTCATTTTTCCAATTTTAGCATCGGGGTCGTGAGGATGTTCCCAGTCGTCATTGGACATTTTTTTCCCTTTGCGTTTCTTATCGAAACGCGCAAGCGTGCCAGTTGGCACATATAATATTGACATTTATGAGACTACAAAGGAAAATTATAATTTGAACAAAAAAGCGTTTTGATAGAAACCAGCTTCTGCTGGTCCTTTGTAGGCGTTTCAATGCCCGCCTCCTTCGCAAGTTTTTCAAGAAACGTATTGTAATCTTCTTTCGTTTCCTTGCGCACCAGAGATTTCATCGAGGCGTTCGCTTCCATCATAGACGCGTCAAGACCTATAACGTTTCCTTTTACAAGCCCGTATTTTGCGAGCAACTCAAGGATAATTGTAAATCCCTCGCGATGAAATTCGATAGGCAATCGCTGGCGAGTCTTACTGAGCGTCGAATGGTCAGGAGTATCTTCGGTAAGCCTGTAACCGAGAAATTGCCGAAGCGAGAGAGAATCCACGCAGCGCCACGCTATTTCCCGCTCAGATTCGATTCCTTCGAAAAAACCTATAAAAAGCATCCGAAGATATACGCCCGGCGGAATGGACTGTCGCCCCAGTTTCTCGTGATAATAGGGCTTCGCCAGCTCCTCGACCTGCTCGTCGAATTGCCATTCAGACAAAATTTTGTTTACCTTCTTGTAAAACGGATGACCTTTGGATTTAGGTAAATCCTTGTATGTGAGGAACATGTCGTCTTGATTGTTTTTCTTCCTCTTCCCAAGCCCCATTTTTTAGCTCCCGCTCATTTTCCTATTTATTGTTTATACGTGTTAAACCAAAAAATATTTGAAATTATCTGAAAATATTCGATGATTTGCCGACTTTTTCAACACCCTGTTAATGTAAAAATCCCAAAAAAAGAGTTTTATGTAAAGAAACCAGACACTAATAAGTGGGAAAAGAACATTAA
>JBNGCV010000226.1:0-1734 GCA_049975465.1 Kosmotogaceae bacterium
GATAAAACTTGAAGGTCGCCATAGGTACATTACTGGTAATATTTGGTCTGTTGTTCATATTTGGTTACTTTGGCCCCGAGATACTCTACAACGTACTATATAACTTCATCTTTCTATGGCCCATAATATTAATATTTATTGGACTGGGAATATTATCAAGTGTTAAGGGTCTTAAATGGCTTAAATATGTCAACGGGGTTCTAATAGTTTGTTTTGTAGCTTTTCTGGTTTTTTGGCCTTCCGATATGGCAACACCTTTTACTGCTTCGATGCGAGAGGAAATAAATCTTGAAGGCTATGAGGGTAAAGAGATAAAAATCATTGTGGAATCAGCTGTTGGAGAACTTGTAGTTAAACCACATGAAGGTGTAATCTCTGGTAACAGCCCTGGAAAATTAAGTTATTCAGGGCCTTCTAGAGCATCTCTAAAGATTGAAAGAAAGATAGAAGATGATGTGTTAATACTCACAGTGAAACATGAACAGACCACTTTTTTTATGAACGGACGCAGAAAAATCGAGCTTGAATTGTCCCCTGCTTACAGCTATGAAATTGAAACCAAACAATTTGTCACCCGATGTAATATGGATCTTTCCGTACTCAAAATTTCGAAGGTTCTCGTTAATGCAGGAATAATCAACTCGGAAATCAGTTTATCCAGAGTCACACCTGTTGAATTGAAGCTAAATGCCGGAATCATTAGGTCGGAGATAAAGTTAGCAACAGAAATTGGAGCAAACTTCAATGTATCTGCTGGCATTAAGACAGTGGACGCAGAAAATGCGGAAATTTCCGATAAAAGTAAATTTGCTCTGGGTGATGATATCGGGGCTAATTCAAATATTTATATTGAAGCGGGCATAGTCAATCTAAAAGTTTTACAATAATATCTTTAGAGCTTTTTCTTTTATCCTGATTTTCAAAGGCAGGGTTCCAACAACTTCTCCGTCCATTTCTATGGGCGTTTCTTTTGTGCCTTTTACATCGAATTCCTTGGCTTTGGCGTGATCAACTTCCTTTACAGAGATATGTTTGCCTTTGTATATTTTGGGAAAATGATACAGGAGCCTTAGTTTTGGCATTCCACCAATGCCAACCGCATCTATGTATCCGTCATCAGGTTCTGCATCCGGACAAACCTTCATGCCTCCACCAAAGAATTTTCCGTTGCCAAAAGCCACAAGATAATAAGATTTTTGCACGAAGTTGCCATTTGTTGAAAAATCAACAGGATAGGTACCTGTAGTTATAAATTCTGGGAGGAAAGAAAGCACATACGACATTTTTCCTCTTACTTTGAATCGGGCATCGTTTATCCTCTGTGAAACAGCAGCGTCAAATCCCACACCAATAATATTTACGGCAAGCCTGGTTATTATTGTCCCATCCAGGCCTTTATAGGTCGCTTCAAGCAAATCAAACGTTTTAGGTTCGCCATTGGCAATTCTCTGGATCATATATTCATAATTGCCTACCAGACCCAAAGTTTTCTTGAAATCATTCCCTGTTCCAACACTTACAAGACCAACTGGAATGTCCAGATTTGCGTTGTGAAGACCATTAACTATTTCATTAAGGGTACCATCTCCACCAACACATATCACCCTATCGAAGCGTTCGCCTTTAATGGCAAATCTTGCAGCATCACCGACACCTGAAGTGAATTTAACACTGAAGTTGCCCAGATATTTATGTAATAATTTTTCTATGGTGGTTTTATAGTCTTTAATAGCC
>JBNGCV010000227.1:0-1734 GCA_049975465.1 Kosmotogaceae bacterium
TTTTCCTGAGTTTGACAGTTGGAGCGTAAATTTAGAAAAGGTAAGAGCGGAAAGTGGCATAAAAAGCCACTTTTTATTTTTGAAAGCAAAAATATTTTTAAAATGTAGTAGAGCGCCATGATATCATGTAATTTTTTGAGTTTGACATTAAGTCTATTTATGTAGTATAATTAGTACATGTTTATTAAGACTTCGAAATCTCATGGACGTGAATATGTACAGATAGTTGAATCGTATCGTGAAGAAGGCAAGATAAAGCACAGGACCCTTTTAAATCTTGGTCGTGTTGATTTGCTACAGGGAAACGAGAGCATACAGAACCTGGGCAGACGCCTTCTTGAACTGAGCGAAGGAGCAAGTAAGCTTGTTGATTTAATGAATGCTTCACAGGCAAAGATACTTAACTGGGGGTACAAGGTATACGAGAAAATCTGGAAGAGCTTCGAACTGCCGGAAATATTCAAAGATGTTAAGAATTCAAGAAAGATAACATATGATATAGAAGCTACCTGTTTTCGAATGGTAATACAACATCTACTGGATCCAAAGAGTAAGCTTGGGACATATGAAGAGCAAGACAGATATGCCAATCTTCCAAAGGTAAGCCTGCAGCATTTTTATCGCAGTTTGGATGTATTGGCACAAGAGAAAGAGAAGATAGAACAAAAATTGTTCAACAGAAACATCTCCCTTTTTAACATGAAAGTAGATGTAGTCTTTTATGATGTAACAACCTTTTCCTTTGAGAGTGTGAAGAGAGATTCATTGCGTGATTTTGGATACAGCAAGAACGGTAAATTCAATGAAGTGCAGGTAGTGCTTGGACTCTTAATAGATAGTGAAGGACGACCTATTGGATACGAACTCTTTCCTGGAAACACCTTTGATGGTAAGACAATGATAAAAGCATTAGAGATATTGGAGAAACGATTTAAGATAAACAACGTGATCATTGTTGCAGACAGGGGATTAAACAATAAAAAGAACTTAAAGCACATCACAGACAAAGGATATGGATACATAGTAGCTTCAAGATTGAAATCATTGCCCCGAGCAGTTGTAGAAAAAGCACTTGAACCTGAAGGGGTTACACCCATTAGCGATACTGAAGAAGGTGATTTTAGCTTTAAAGTCATGGATCACAAGAACGTATTCAAAGACAAAGGACAAACAATAGAGCTGGATGAATCATTGGTAATAACATATTCAACAAAAAGAGCAAAGAAAGACATGGCAGAGATGAAACGTTTTGTAGAAAAAGCAACCAAGTTACTAAACAAGAAAGGACTAATAACATCATCCCAGAAACGTGGTGGAAGGAAATATCTTAAAGCGACCAAAAAAGCTCCTGTTCAATGGAGTATGGATACAAAAGCCATAGAAAGAGATAAACGCCTTGCTGGATACTATGGAATACAGACCAGTGAGAAGAACATGTCACCAAAAGAAATCCTTAATGCATACCACAGTTTATGGAAGATAGAAGAATCCTTTCGCATCATGAAGAGTACATTGGAAGTAGAACCGGTATTTGTCTGGACAGAGCAGAGGATAAAGGGACACTTCATGATGTGTTTCATAGCCTTTCTACTTGAAAGAACACTGGAGTTTCAGCTCAAGAGCAATGGGCACAGTGCCAGTCCAAGAAAGATACGGAAAGCCTTAAATGCGCTGAATTTTGTTGAGATAGAAATAGAAGGTAAACCATACTACGTAAAGACGAAAGCTCCTTCA
>JBNGCV010000228.1:0-1716 GCA_049975465.1 Kosmotogaceae bacterium
ACTCCGGGGTCCATAAGACCGATAGAAGATATCAATCGTACTAATGGCCCATCTATGGGCAGAAACACATATTTCCATGCAAATACAATTGCGATTACGGGGGTAATGTATGGAAGCAAAATCAAAGCTCTGACAACTGGCCTACCAAGGAATTTTCTGTTCATCATCAAAGCTACACCCAGCCCTAATAAGATCCCACCAGTAACTGTTAGAAAAGTGAAAAGAATTGTTATTCCAAAGGATTTCCAGAAACCTGGATCTGTTATAACTTGGACATAGTTCTCTGCTCCTACGAATATATTGGGCTTTCCAGGTGATATGGATACTTCAAAAAAACTTAAATATATATTGTAGATAACGGGATAAATTATCAGACCACCGATAATTATTACAGTTGGTAGTATTAGCTTCCAGCCAAGGGATGCCTCTTTTTTTTCAAGGGTGCCTGCTTTTGCTTGCATACTTCACCTCCAGTCCGAGAAACATAAAATAACAAATCCGGCGGTCTTTATAACCGCCGGATGGTTAACTGAACGTTCATTAAAAAAGCTTTTCCGCCTCTTTTTGAGCCCATTCTGCTGTTTCTTCAGGTGTCCAATCATTTGCAAACATGCTGTTTATAGCTTTACCGATTATGAAAGCTCCAGAAATTTTGCTCATTTCTTCAAGCACATGGCCTTTATAGAAGTCAAATCTAACTATGTTTTCAAGCGCGGAAATAATCTCCATAATCTTTTCTGTGCCGTATCTTTCAAGAACATAGTTATCAAGGAAATCAGGATTTTCTGCAATGGATCTTCTGGTTGGGTTCATTCCTCCAGGAGCCATGTGCAACCAGTAAATATAGTTATTTCCAGTCATGAGGAACTTCACAAATTTCTTTGCTGCTGCCTCCTCTTTAGTGTTTTCAAGTATTGCCAGGGCAACAACCTGTCCGTATGAGCTTCTATCTGTATTCTCCATGTAATTTGCAAAACCTGTGTTCTTTACCAATTCCGGGTTATAATCATCTATTCTGCCCTTCTGAACTTCCTCAACTGCAATATCATCCATAATATAGGTAGAATAGAAAATCATTGCTGCTTCTTCTGAAAGATAGCCATTTAAAGCGTCAAGAACAGTTGTGTAACCAGGTTTAGAATATTTCCCCAATTCTTTATAGAATCGGAATGCCTCAATCATTTCAGGCGTGTCAAAGGTTATGTTGCCTTCAAGATCAATGGGTCTTGCACCATTTGCAAGTGCTATTTCGGTGAAGGCTTGTTCACAATATGCATCAGCTTGTTTTGGCAATATCAAACCATAAACTCCATTATCCGGATCGTGGAGTTCTTTTGCTGCATCCAGAATTTCCTCCCATTCTATAGGGTCGTCAAGTCCTTTTTCATCAAACCAGTCCTTACGATACCATATACCTTGTACCCAGGCGTGGAAAGGAATTGCATAGAATGTATCTTCTCCGGTAGATAACAATCTTGATGCTCCGGTGTAGATATCTCCGAATTCGTTAATTATCTCGGTCGCAAGTTCTTCATGTAGTAAATCTTCACTTCCCATCAGTAACATTGGTTCAATTCCACCTTCTACAACATCCGGTAATGTACCGGCTGCTTTGGCTATCGGAATTCTTTGGAGTAGATCGTTTTCTTCTACGGGGACTATTTCAACTTCGATATCATATACAGACTTAAAAAGAATTGCCAGAGCTTTGATTCT
>JBNGCV010000229.1:0-1716 GCA_049975465.1 Kosmotogaceae bacterium
AACTTTTTAGTAGCGTAACGTTAAAGAGACCTGCAGACTAAGAACCCTTTTTACGGCAGATTTATTTTAAACAAAGAAATCTGACTTCTAACAATAACTTATAAGATATTTATTTTCTTAAAAATCAAGAATAATATTCTCTATGCTCTTAAATATCATATAGAATCTCATTTTTTTATGTTTTACTCAACATCAAATCCATTATAGTAATATGCAAGACGGATCTTGTTTACATTCAATGCACCTGACGGACTCCATTTTCCAACATTGATTCTATAATTGATTGTTTTCATAACCCGTTCAGCATGACTTGTCGTTTTACCTTTTAAACGATTCCTGATGCCAGTAAACATATCAGGCTTTGCGTTTTGAAGATAGGCCATGCAATTTTTCCATTCATTCTTTTTACAATATGCAATCAGAGCGTCAAGCTGCTTCTCTTTCGATGTAACTATTTTTTCGATTACATCCTCCCTGTCGTCGTCTTGTATAGACTTTATTGAGCAAATACTTAATATTTCACCAAGGGCATACAGCCATTTGTCGCTTTTGCGTGTTACTTTATCTTTCCAGAGAACATATTTCAACTGATGTGGAATATGCCAGAGGCATCGTTGAAATTTAATCTGAACTATGTCTTTGATAGATTTTAAAATACTTGTATCTCCATCAGTTATCAATAGAAATCTTTTGAACTTTTTTAAATTCGGGATAAGCGGTTTAAACAGTTTATCCCAGCCTTGATCATATTTTCCTATTGATAATCCGGCAATTCTTACACCCCCGGATTTTTTATGCTGCACAAAGACTTTCATCTCCTGTCCTCGTTTTTTAATTCCTACGATAGGAATACCCGTCCCATCCGCTTCTCCACGATCTTCCTCTTCGGGATCAACATCAAACTCGATGTCTTTTCCAGTTTTCTGTACTGAACGCCAGATTGTCATTTTATCGATTGTAATACCGAATATTTTTGTTATTTTTTCAGCAACCCTGAATGTTGTTAATGCGCCGATTAAACCAAATTTCATTATTGTTTCTTTTGATATTCTTTTCCTTTTTTCAAGACCCAGTAAAAATCTGGTTATGTAAAATTTATGACCACATTCCTTGCATTCAACCTGAAACTGTCGCAGTATGACAGTTTGAAGTATGGTGATTATTTTTGTCTGCTTGCCGTGCCTTGTTTTCCAGATGAATTTTTCATTATTTCCGCACTTCTCACATGTGAAGGGCTTTTTCTCTTGAGTCATGTATTGATTCGCAAAGCGTTCTAAGACAACCTGCATAAATATGTTTAACAAATCTGCTTTCATTTTGTTGAATGCCGTTAAAACTGAATTTAGCTTGCAATCATTAATGTCGATATTATAAGTGAAACTAATATTAAAATTCACTTTAAAGTCCTTTTTACTTTTATTATCGTAAAAAGGACTTTCTTTTTTATTCAGGTCTCTTAAATTCTACGCTATCAAATAATTTTACCATTCTTATCAAATAATGTACCAGAACCATGTTTTTCATCATCCAGCCAGCCGCCATCATATACAAGATTACCATGTCGGTCGTACATCTTTCCAGGCCCCATTCGTACAAAATTATTATTGTAGCCGATATATTTTCGACCATCTTTATATGTCATTACTGCATGCCCCGTGGGAATGCCTTCTTTCCAGTCGCCTTCATACCTGAAACCATCCGAAGCCGTATATGTAC
>JBNGCV010000230.1:0-1715 GCA_049975465.1 Kosmotogaceae bacterium
AATTTACAGAAAAAGTGTTGCATAATCAATTGGAAATAATTATGTGCTATGATCTTTATTGTCAAAATATGATTCTAAGCAGCAATCAATTGACAAATCTCTAAATAAAATACAATCTAAATAATAAGGACAGATTTATTCTTTCTTGCAGCATTTCTTTTCACTAATTTAGAAAATCACCTGTTGCTATTTGTTTATTAGAAAGGAGTAATAAAATGTCTCAAAAAAGAAAGCTATCATTAGTTGTGTTGGTTGCATCATTTTTCGTAATAATGAATATGGTATTTCCGTTTAAGAATGTATTTTCTGAAGGATTACCCCCTACTACTCAAATTCAAGAGCAAGAAACAATTGATTCACTGCAAGCAAACAAAGTTTATAAAGAGGTTCCAAAAGAATTAACAGAGGAAGAATTCCAAAGAGAAATGGCAGAGATTAATAGAGTCCCAGCGGGTCATATCGTTTTATACGACCTTTATGATCCCAAAGGGATCGACCCTAATCTTCTTCCAGCGGATGTTGCAGCCCAAGTAGACGCTGACACCAAGATCATTGAATACTTTGAAACTACCCGGATAGATTCTGTTCAACCTTTTGATAAGTATGCGCCCTGTAATCCTGATGATCAGTATTCAATCTTAGGAATCTCCTGTGATACCTATGATTCTTTTGTAGATCTTACAATATGAAACATACTTGGGAGTATCACTCAAAAAAATAGAGTGTACGCCTTGCGCTATGATAATGCCCCCTGGAATCCAGCACAACCCCTTAGGGGGTGGGAGTTTGAAAAACAGTGGGCGCAATGGACCCGCACGGATTCATCCTGGTATGTTGCTGATGCAAGGATGAAAGTAGAGGCAAGCCAAACGCAGGATTATTGCTCTGGACAAATACTAGGAAGTTTTTATTATTCGTCAACCACATTTACCCCAACATTTTATGGAAATGCAACAAACTGGTATTCAATTTCTGGTTTTGCGAATAGAGCCTATGTTCCTTCTCCTTACCATTTAATTGCATCTACTCAAGCTGATATCTATCAAAGCAGTGTAAGAAAATATAATGACAAGATGACAAGCCAATATTTCTCAAAAGATCCTTAATCGCTTTGAAATTATATAGAATGAAGATTTATTCAAAAGTCAACTACTACCGACTAAAGTCGGTAGCTTGGTAGTCGAATAAAATTCGACTAAAGATCTTCTATACTAAAATTCTGGTCTTCATCCTCTGGAGAAATTTTGGATTGTTTTTCTATATATTCAGCTATGATTTCATCTGTCACATTGCCAGTGCTTGCAGCAAAATACCCTCTTGCCCACATATGTCTGCCCCAGTACTTCCTTCTCAATTCTCCAAATTCCTCCATCATTTTCCTGCTACTTCGCCCTTTCATTCGCTTTACTAACTCGCTTACTGAGATCTTCGGTGGTACCGAGACCAGGAGATGCACATGATCTTTTGATATATGCCCTTGTATGATGTATACCTCTAGACTGGCACATGTTTGGCGTATTAATTCTCGAACTCGTTTTCCAATCTCCCCCAGGAGTATTGGCTTTCGATATTTCGTGATCCATACAATATGATATTTAATATCATATACTGAATGTGCTGTCTTTCGGTAGCTCATACCTTCTATTATACCGATCCAAGGTTGAAAACGGCCTGCCTGAAAGGCAGGGGTTTTGAACCCTATTTACAGACAATAA
>JBNGCV010000231.1:0-1712 GCA_049975465.1 Kosmotogaceae bacterium
AACCTTACCTTCTTCATCTATCAAGATATTGGCTCGGCCGGAAAAGCCAAGTTTGTCAATAAAACTTCCATACGCCTTGGCAACTTTCCCGTGTTCCCAGAAATCCGACAAGATCTTGAGGTTCTTCAGCCCGATTTCGTCTGCCCAGGCTTTCTTTGAAGGGAAAGCGTCTATGCTTATCCCCAATGGAACTGTATTATTCTGTTTGAATTTATCAAAATTATTCTCCAGAGATAACATCTGGTCCCGGCAGATCCCGGTCCAGGCCAGGGGATGAAAAGATAATAGAACCTTATTCCCCCGGAGATCTGATAACTTGATAATGTTCTCGTCCTGATCCTTTAATTCGAAATCGGGTGCAAGTTCACCGACTTTTATTGCTCTTGTTTCACTCATAGTATTCTCCTTTACTGCTTTGAAAAAAATCAGGTTGGTAATTAATTATATATCAAAAAAATAATTTTGTCAAATCCTTTTTCTCCTATTGTTTTTTTATGTATTATATGTTATCATATAACATACTGCTTTTGGTGCTCCGAATAACGGGCACAATTTATTTTTCGGGGCTTGCTCCCTTAAACTTTTTATGAACGTCTAAGCGTTAGTAAAGGGAGAAGGTGAGCAAGCCTTTCTATTTTCAGAATATTTCTCTTTTCTTTTTAACATGTAAAAGAGCGTACTTGCAAGTTTCCTGGCAACGACTATTACAGCGGTTTTTTTGTTTTTTCTGGCTGCTATTCTATCGTATATGCGTTTAAAGTTAATGCTGTGCCTGTTAGCTATTTGAGCTGCCTCAACAAGAGCCCATCTGATATATTTATTCGAATTCTTCACTAAACGGCCATATCTGGTGATCCGGGCTGAAGAATAGATGCTCGGGATCAAACCTGAATAACAGTGAAACTTACCGACCGTTGAAAACCTGTTTATATCTCCGATTTCAAGTTTCAATACTACGGCCAGAATATTGCCTATCCCCGGAATAGTTTTAAGCAATTTTACTTCTTCATCATCTTTAAAAAGTTTATTTAAATATTTCTCTATTTTTTTTATTTGAGATTCAATAAAATCAAGAAAATCTAAATGGCAGTCTAAAGTAAATCTCTCTTCTTCAGGAAGGTCAACAGTATTTAACCATTCTCTTCCATATTTGCCGAAAAGATCAGATACTTCAGGTGTGTTAAGATGGTTTCTGGAAGCAATATTGTGTATCCTGTTTTTGATACGGGTTCTCTCCCTGACTAAAAACAAACGGAACCGGGCTACATTTTTTTGAACCCGCAATGTCTTTGTCTGAATCCAAACTTCAGGGATCTGGTCACGTCTTAATAATTCAGCAAGAAGATGTGCATCTATCTTATCTGTCTTTTTATTAGCTGAGGCGAATGCCTTTAGTTTTTGGGGATGAGCAAGCTTTATATTATCTACCAGATCCAATTCCTCTAAAGTATCATGCATAACACCCCAATATGAACCAACCTCAAGAACTGCAGTTAATTCGTCATCAGGGAGTTGGGAAAGAAAAGTTTCTATGACACTGCTGTCATTAACTAAGTTCCTTTCCTTAACAACTCTGCCGTCTTCATTTAAACAACAGAAGTATGAAGTCCTCTTGTGTTGATCTATGCCAACGTATAACATGATCGCACCTCCATTTATTAGGGTTACGATATATTATACCATATCCTGATTTTTTTCATAATAACTTTTTA
>JBNGCV010000232.1:0-1694 GCA_049975465.1 Kosmotogaceae bacterium
TTGTAATAATTTCAGGAGCTTTATTGTTAATTTTCTCTGGTTGTATTGCAGATTTCATACCAGATGACAACGATGGAAAAGTAACAGGCAAACTAAACGTATACATGACAGACGCAGTACTCCCGCTGGATGATGTAAAAAGTGTGGATGTCACAATAGACAGCATATCGTTGTATGGAGGAGAAGCATCACCAGTAGTCATAAAGGACGAGCCGACAACCGTTGATCTCATGACCCTAATAGGGCAAGAGATAAGCCTGGGAACATTTGAAGGAACGGCAACCTACAACCAGTTGAGAATGGAGATAAGCGATGCAACACTAACCACAATGAAAGACGAAATATATGAAGTAGAGGTGGCATCCGGATCGTTGAAAATAAATAATCTGGACATAGAATTTGATAATGAACAAGAAACAACCATGATACTGGATTTTGACTTGTCTAAATCACTTATAATAACAGGGCCATGGCCACCGAAGGACATTCCGAAAGAACCACAGATAATAATGACACCAACTATAGGGGTGAGACATGGAGAACTATATGATGTAACAGGAGTGGCAACACCTACCATGGAAGCAAGTCCCTATCTGGTGGCGTTAATTCCTGAAGATGCTACAAATGTACTCACAACCTTCACCCACAAAGAGAATCCGGTTTGGGAACAGGGAGAGTTCCGATTCTGCAAGGTAGAAGAAGGAGAATACACACTGAAGATATTTGATAACTACACAGAGGAAGGTTTTGATCCACTCACCAGTACTCCGTTGTACACACATCCGGATGAGATAGAAGTAGAAGATGGCGATGTCGATCTTGGAACAATAGTGGTCGATTAATGTCTGTAGAAAAGAGTATTAATATGTTGATATTTGGTAGACTGAGGTTATGAAAAAAATCTATATTTTATTGATAATTGTCCTGCTATTAGCAATTAATAGTATTTCACAAATATCTATTATTAGTACTGAAGAAGAGTTACTGAAATCACTTATTGATGGTAAAGGAGAAAGATCGCAAGGACTTTCATTTGAAATAATTGAAAAAATAAAGGAACTGTCAGAAGAAACACTTCTGGCAGTTTCGTACTTTCCTGAAGAAAATACTGTTTTATTCATTACCCCAACAACAGCAGTTGCTTCTGATGAGAATTTTGATGAGTTTTCGGTAAAAGATATAATTATTAATTTTGATTTTTCTGAGGTAAAAATTTCTTTACTTGATGCATATTCTCTTATAAAGTTGCAGAGTAAAGAGGAGATATTTGGGGTATTTTTAGAACAGGACGGAGAAATCCTGGTCTGGAACGTAGTAACAGGAGAAGACGTATTTTCGGTAAGTGCTATGTTTGCTTCTACGATAAGAATTTCAAAGAACGATGAAGTATTGAAATTAATAAGTAAAAAGGTACAAAACATTAGAAAAGAAAAAGAAGAACAGGGAGAAAAACCTTTTGTGCCACCAGGACTGGATAACAAACCGGATGAACCTGGAAAACCTGACGAGCCAGGGAAGCCAGATGAACCTGGAAAACCTGACGAGCCAGGTAAACCGGATAACCCGGGAAAACCTGATAACGTTCCATAATGAAACAATAGGGTTATAAAGGAATGTATAATCTATGAAATTACTTGTCATTGAAGACGAAGAAAAACTGGCAAGAAATATAGTACAGTTTATGGAAGGAGAAA
>JBNGCV010000233.1:0-1691 GCA_049975465.1 Kosmotogaceae bacterium
GAAGACGATAATAAAGGATTGGTAACCAGATACCTGAAATGTATCCTGCCAAACAAAAATAAAGCATTAAAACCAGAACCACGAGAATTCTCTTTTCAAGAAGATAAAGATTTTATCAATCAGCATTACACAAAAATTCACAAACGTTCGATAAATTATGAACATCCACGCACCTTCACTGAAAAGATGCAGACTGAACCAATGGTTACATACAAACTACTATTGGAAGTTCCGTGAATGGTGCTATAAAAACATTCCATCAAAAATCATGGTCGAAGCATTGCTTTTGGATGAAAAGGCCGAAATACCAACCGATTATAAAGTTCATTGCTTTAATGGCTCGCCAAAAATGATCGAGGTTCATTTCGATAGGTTTTCTAATCATAGAATCTTATATTTGGATTTAGACTGGAACATCCTCCCATTTCATAAATCTTATAAGCAAAGTTCTGAAAAGCCCAGAAAACCTGCCAATATTCAACAAATTATAGGGTTTGCAGAGAGACTGTCACAAGGACTCCCCTTTGTTAGGGTAGATTTTTACCTTATAAACGAAAAGCCGTATATTGGGGAGATGACATTTCATCCCGGTTCCGGGTTTTCAAAATTCCATCCTCAAGAATGGGACGAAATCATCGGCGCCTGGTTTGATATCTCGGGTTTTTATCCAGAAAAATAATTTCTATCTCAAAAAATTCTTCGCTCCTGCGAGTATGATACAATTGCAAAAAATCAGATTAACATCTCATCATTGATTGCGCTTATCGACCGAATATCCTGATTCCTATTCACGAGTAGACAACAGGGAGATTAGCACATTCAGATAATTGAGATTGTCGAGAAGGAAGATTGATTTGAACACCAACAGACTCTGCGTTTTCACCACACTCATTGGCGATTATGAAGCTTTAAATGAGCAGGGAGTTTCAAAAAAATCCGCTTTGGATTTCATTTGCTTCACAGACGACCAAAACTTAACGAGCGATACCTGGAAAATTATTCCAATTGACCCGATCCTTCCCTATGACAGTGTGAGAAGCGCAAGAGCGATCAAAATTTGTGCGCATCAGTACTTGCCCGATTATGATACATCGCTTTACATCGACAACAGCGTGACGTTAAACGTAAAACCAGAGGACATTTTTACCGATCTTCATTCAGAAGAATTCGATATGATTTGTTTTGAACACAGTTTCAGAAAAAATTTGATGGAGGAATTTACCCTCGTTCTCAAACATGAATACGACAAACCCAATATCATCATTGAACAACTGAATGCCTACAGCCTGATTGATTCGAGACTGTTTTTCCATAAGCCTTACTGGTCAGGATTCACGATCAGAAACCATAATGCACCATCCGTCATCAATGCCATGGAAGACTGGCTGGTGCAAATCATGCGCTATTCTCGCCGTGACCAATTATCCCTTAATTACATTTTGCAGAAACACAGCCTGAAATTTAAAGGTTTAGCGATCGACAACCGTCATTCCCAGTACCATGATTGGCCGACGTCTACCCGCTATGGAGATGTTTCCTTAAAACAAAGTCTGTTTACGAACATTGAAAGCAGCCTCAGGGTCATCGCACAAGAAAAGGAAATCAATCGTTTGAAACAGCTGGAATGGGAGCAAAATCGGAAAATCGAGAAGCTGCAAGGGCAAATTAAGTATTATTCCGAAAGTAAGAGC
>JBNGCV010000234.1:0-1687 GCA_049975465.1 Kosmotogaceae bacterium
TTAGGGTTTGCTGAAAAAGTCAGCAAACCAGCTTAATTTTTTATCAAATTCAGGTTAATATTATTTCCCTCGCAAGTTTAGATTTCATTTTTTGTGTTATTAGTATTAAAAATAAGACTATCTTATCCAGTTGCTCATTAAACCATTTGCAAAATAGGCACAAAAAAACTTTTTTCTCGTAATGAATGAGGTTCATTATAAAGAAAATACTTGCAATCCAGCTTTCGGAAGTGTCTTTTAACCTGGCTCGTATTTTGTTAAGGTTATATCCGTTTTTTCCTTGTCCAAATTTGCCTTCGATATGATTTCTTTCAACAGCTTCTTTTCTAGCTTTTCGTTTTTGGTAATAGTTTTGCTCTGGCATTTTGGGCTTACGTCCCAATGCTGGTGCAGTAATTCTTATATTCTTTTCTTTCAACCATCTCCGATTCTCCTGTGTTGCATAAATCTTATCAACTTGCACCAACTCTGGATAATGCCCATGTAATTCTTTATATGATTCAATTTGTTTGATTAAATCGCTTGCCTCATGGTAAGCATTCCAATTTAATGTGTTTATTCTTGAAAATCCCTGATCCAAACTAACTCCAAGTTTTGACCCAAATTCAATTTGAGACTTTAGTTTTCCTCGTGGTATTGGACGTACATGTGGCTGATAAATACTTACAATTCGATCAGGATGACTATGCGTGTCGGCATCATACATTTGTTTTTGTTGCATGTAAGCTGTTCGAATAATCCAAAACAAACGTTGCTCTGTGTGCTTTAATGGAAAGTGTTTGCCACGTTCTTCAAACCTATCCAACATGTTATCAATGTGCTTGATATTCCTGTTTACGCTTTCCAATAATTTTCGAGTCATTTTTCGATGAGTTCCTTTTGATTTTTTCTTTTTTTTCGAGTAATCCAAATAAGCCTTATTCATGTTGCGGCGGTAAGTTCTTGGCTTAACTCCCTGCTTACCATCTAAATCATATAACTTATCGATCAACTTCTCACATTTTTTCCGGCTTTCATTTAATATTCCATTGTCACTTGGATAGGTAATATACTGATCTGCAACTGTTGCATCGGCCTGCATTTTGCCTTTGTTTTTCGGCTCATCATGGTTGTCTTTCTTATTCTTTTTGTTATGTCGTTTATCTTTTTCCTGGCTAACAGAGCGGATTAAATCAGCATTAAGTGCATCAAATACTTTATGTCCAACTCTTTTTCTTATCTCAACAAATAAGGAAGGATCAAAAACCGGGTCCACCGTAAATCCTTTTAAGCCAACAAAATACTGCATATATATGTTCTCTTGGATAGCCAATATCACACCTCTGTCATCAAGATTCTCCATGTGCTTGATAATCAAGGCACCCAGCACTACGCGAGGAGAGACACCTGGGCGGCCAAAGCTCTTATTCATCATAGAGATATAAGCAGATGCGAATTTATCCCATGGTACAGCTTGACTAAGTTTTACCCATCGGTTTTCGGATGATAACTTTCTTTGAAAAGGGGTTTTGAACTCCTCAATTGTCAGTTGATTTTCTGAAGTATATTTGATCATAATGCAAAGTTTTTTATTGCAAAATATCATTTTCATTGCATTTTAACAATAAATACACCCTCAAGTTATTAACATATTTACTTGATTATCAACAATGTATGTTCGCTTTTCGACTTTTTCAGCAAACCCTAA
>JBNGCV010000235.1:0-1683 GCA_049975465.1 Kosmotogaceae bacterium
TATTACTTTTACACTTTTTATTGATATATATAAATCCTCGCTTGAGCGAGGGGGGCCGTGACAATGGTGGAGCTTGTGCATTTCTTTTTGAATTTTTCTTCTGCTTTTACCTACAACCTACAACCTGCTCTTAATGTACCACTATGGTTCTTACCCAACTTGGACACTTCTCACCATTAGGCTCCAACCCAATAAAGTTTCCATACCACTATGGTTCATTTAAACCCCGATAACAGTTGACCGAGATCCGAGAACCGAAAGTTTTTAAATCCTCGCTTGAGCGAGGGGGACCATGGCAATGGTGGAGTGTGTGCATTTCTTTTGATCATTTTCAATTAATACTAATACACTTTTTTTGAATAATTTCAAAGAACTCATCAACAGTATCTTACATCTTATTAAAATGTAGTGATTCATTCAAAAAAATAAAGACAGGTTGGCTATCTATTGAAGCTCTTTCTGCATATCAGAAGAATATCGTACGTAAGTATCATACTTTTTCATGTAGCGCCCTATATATTATCTGGTCTTACATATTATTGAATCTTCTTTTCAGAAGTCTTGATTCTTTCTAACTGCACATAATAGTTTTCTATTTCATTTTGCATTAAGTAATCTCTATTCTTTTTAGGCCATGTTTCTAACCCTGTTTTTGAATAGTATAAAAACATGTTATCGACTATTGCGAATACATTTTGACAAGCCTGGTCGTAATCTTCCCATTCTTTTACAGGACATATGGTATATCCAGATTTAAGATAAAGCTCATGTTCATTAGGTTCTAATTCCTGCATTTTTGAGATAAGAGTGCTTTCCGAAATATTTCCCTGTTTGTATTTTTCGAAGTAGTCAATAGCTGTCTCCGCATAATAGCGCATTTCATTCAGAATGGAATTGTTGGTCTCCAGATACTTTTCTTTTGCTTTGTTTTTATCCATAGCATTTCCTACTACTACGAGAATAATAGCAGCAATTAGAAAAGAAAAACTCAAAATAACTAATATTGTTGATGTTGATTTTTTCACGTTCTTTCCTCACTTTGCATTAAACTAACTGTTTACATTCCAGATTGGTTCATTTTAAAGATAGAGAACCGAGAGTTTTTAAATCCTCGCTTGAGCGAGGGGGACCGTGGCAACGGTGGAGCGTGTGCATTTCTTACTAGAACTTTCTTTTATTGAAATTCTTTTTGGTTTTACCTACAACCCACAACCTAAAACCTACAACCTGCTCTAATGTACCACTATGGTTCTTAGCCTTAAAAGCCGTTTACCGTTTTCAGTGAAACGAAAACTACGTCCAACACTCCGTTTCGTCCAACGCTCGCCAACAAGCTCGCTTCGTCCATCGACGGTAAACTGATATGCGCCTTCCAGGCAGATATGCTGATCTACGATCAGGATATGCGAGTTAAAAAACCACTCGGATATGCGACTTCGTCGGTTAATTCATTTATAGCATAAAGAATATTTTTTCTAAAATCTTTTGTTGTTTAGTCGGTGGACGGTGGACCAAGCGTTAGCGATGGACGATGGACCATCTTTTAAATACCACTATGGTTCATTTAAACCCCGAGAATAGTTGACCGAGATCCGAGAACTGAGAGTTTTTAAATCCTCGCTTGAGCTAGGGGGACCATGGCAATGGTGGAGCGTGTTCATTTCTACTTAGCATTTTCATTGT
>JBNGCV010000236.1:0-1669 GCA_049975465.1 Kosmotogaceae bacterium
AATATATCCCATGAAGTTCTTGGAACTAAATCTGAATTAGAAAAATTAAATGATGAGGTATAAGGAATTTTTAAATTTCCAGTTGAATTTTGTAAGATTAAACCAATTTCATTAACATTCGTTTTAGGGGCAAAAAATAGATATTTGTTGAAAATATCATAAGCTTCGACAATTACATCAACATTTCCATAGATTATTGTTTTATCATGTTTAACTTCTTTATAATATGCCGCATTATTAAGAGTTTCATGCCAACTATATCTAAATTTAACACTTTGAATTGAAGGATTTATATTGTCGTCATGTCGTGTCCCCTCAAAAAATGAGACACTTTTTTAGTAGACACTTTTGGGGGAGATGATCTTGAACTTGACAACAGGTTCTGGATTATGTATAATTAAGAAAAAGGAGGATACGGCAATGTCTAAGAAGAAATTAACAGAAGAACAGAAAGTGATGCTCATTCTGGAAGGGATGAAGGGTGAAACGAAGGTAGTTGATCTTTGCAGGAAATACGGAATTACCACCGGTTATTATTATCAGCTGAGAGATAAGGCTCTTGAAGGAATGAAGAGTGGTATAAAGGGAGAAAAGGGAGATAAGAAGGTGAAGGATCTTAAGAATAAACTCAAGGAATATAAAGAGATTATCGGAGACCTGACCATTCAGAATGAGATACTAAAAAAAACGGTAAAATAACGAATAAGATGAAGAAAACGGTGATTTTAAGCGGAGAATTCTCGCAATATTCTGCGGATAGCATCTGCCGTGCTCTTGATATTTCCCGTTCAACCTATTACCGCTGGTCAGGAGGCACCGTCAGTGAGCCGAAAAAAACTTCCCGAGATCTTTATTATTCTAAGGTAGTTGATACCATAAAAGAGATATTGAGTAAAAAGCGGTTCAGTATGTATGGTCATCGAAGGGTTTGGAATCATTTAAAGCGTAAATATAATTTGAGGATCGGTAAAAATAAGGTTCGTAAACTGATGAGGGAACATGGTTTAAGTCAGTCTCATTATTCCAGGAGAAAGGGTTATGAAAAGATAGATAAACCGGAAGTGACCGGACCCAATCAGTACTGGCAGATTGACATGACGATCGGTTATTTATCTGATTCTACACCGATATACACTATAGGCATAAAGGATGTATTTACCCGCGAAATAGTTGCCTTAAGGGGTTATTACAGAGCCAGAGCAAGTGAATGGCTTGACGGCTTGAATGAAGCTATTATGGATATTTTCCCTGAAGGCCGGCCTTTAAACGGCCTTGTCCTTGGTTCGGACAACGGCTGTCAGCCAACTTCAAGACTGTTCAGAACAACCTGCAATAACCTGCAGATCACAATTCGCTATTCAGGCTACAAGAACCCAAAGGAAAACGGGTCCATAGAACGTTTTTTCCGTACTTTAAAGGAAGAACATCTCTGGCTTAACAGTTACAAATGTCTTGATGATTATAATCTCGGTTTGGACAATTTCAAGGCTTTTTATAACAACGAAAGAATGCATTCTTCCCTGGATTATAAATCACCCAATGAGTTTAAACAGGAATATTTTACAAATCTTAAACTTGACAAGGAGGTAAAAAAAGAGTATAATTATTCAGGAGTAAATTAGTTCTTTGAATTTAATTAAAAGGTCCCGGGGTTTAAAAAGAAAAAAGA
>JBNGCV010000237.1:0-1662 GCA_049975465.1 Kosmotogaceae bacterium
GGAAAGAGGTCAGTCCTTTGAAGCTAACCATGAGAAGTTTGAATGATTTCCTTACCATGAGTTACAATATTCTTCCCATTCTGATCCAAGGTCTGAACAACACTCATCAATACAGAATAGATATAAGCCCCTCTATCGGATCTACTACCTCCTGATACCTTTCGTGCAATCACACAAGGCCGAATCGCACGCTCCGCTCTGTTATTTGTTGCATCGACATCAGGATTCATTACAAACTCGAACATGGAATCCTTATATTTGAGTAGATTCTTGACATATTTCCTGCACCTGAATGACTCAAATGGTCTGACAATAAATCTCTCCAATGTCGATTTCAAATCTTCCACATCTTCCCAGGTTCCTTGATGATTGAAAGCCATTCCTTTCTCGTATAGATGCTTCATCACCCATTGTATATGGTTTCCACCCTGACAACCATACAATTTAGCTAACTCCTTTGAATCATTTAGAAGATGAGACCAACATATCTGTTGATGACGTTTACCTGTCTTCTTCCAGAGTGTATTGTATGCTCTGAACCTATCGTGGATATCAACTCCATTTGGACTATTGCCAAGGATCTCCAAAGCAGCCTTATGTCCTCTTGTAGATGCGATATGATAGATAGTTTCCCACTTGGTGACGAATGTCCACAACCAGATATTTTCCCCGTTTTTCCTCCAACTGGTTTCATCTATGTTTCTTGCAGGACGTTTACGCATGTCCTCGACCATCTGTTCATAGTATGGTTCGAATACCTTCGTAACTTGGTCCAGTATGTTCTGCACCTCTCCTTTGCTTAATTTCATTCCAAAGCTCAGTCTCATTAATCTGGGGATGGCTTCAAGTGTCATTCTCAGCTTGATCTTGAGCCATGTAATGTACAGCATGGTTCTGATATCAACCCTGGCTCCCGGCAGGGCATCATGGATCGGCATCTCCACCAATTTCCTGCATGTCCTGCAGTATCTTCTATGAATGTCGTAGCGTGTCACGATTGGATAACATTCGGGTATTCCTTCAATGGTCCTTGTCCGTATTTCTTGTATGTTCTCGCTCAGATCGTTTGAGCCACAGTGCGGACACGTTTCGATCGGGACCTTTACGATTTTATCGACATATTGCGGTTTCTTTCTGTAATGACCTTTGTGACCAGGTCTCGCACCTGGTTTTCCTTTTGGTTTGTCTGGTGCTGGTGGTTTGATGTGATATGGTTTTCCGTGTTTAACTCCTGTCGTTTCGGGATGTCTGAATTTGTATTCTTCGAATTCTTTTTCGATCTTCTTTTTGGCTTTTTTCAGGTCCTCTATCTCTTTACGTAGCTTCTTGTTTTCTTTGCGGAGCTTTTCATTCTCTTTGTTGAGGTCTTCGTCCTTATCCTGTTTTATACTCTTTTTAGATGACATTACTCCTCCGCTATTACCAGGAAAACTTTCTTTCCGAGGTGTTCTTTTGGGCAGTCCACTTTGGCACTTGTACCGAATGGGGTAACTCTTTTTATGTAATAGCCTTGGATGTTTTTAATGGTAAGTTCATTTTCAGGTATTATTGGTATCTTTTTCATGGGATATCTATGAGATATCTCATGTATATCTACTTTTATGTATATTGGCCGAAAGTACTGAGAGAAAAGAGTTAAGCTTCAGAACACTGACCTCTTAC
>JBNGCV010000238.1:0-1657 GCA_049975465.1 Kosmotogaceae bacterium
CATCAAGATAATTACTGCAGGCCTCTAATACTTCTTTAGGAACTCCTAACAAATGAAATCTAACTCCCATATTCAAGTGATTGGGATCTGCATTTTTAAGTGCAGTATTTGTAATATCGAAATATTTATCAGCAACATACTCTGAAAAATCAATAATGTCTTGTTTTGCCTTAGAAAAAATTTCATTATTAGAGCCTGTCCGAGAATTAACCTAGAGGTTTTAGCATTATTTTCTGCATAATATCGGTAGATATATCAGGAGAAAATGCATACATTTTCTCGGTGAATATTGGATGGGTAAAACATACCGATTTTATGATCAAAAACAATCATTACTTCTATCCCCTAACATCAAGGATTGGCTTCCGCAGGGGCATCTCGCCCTGTTCATCAGCGATATCGTTGATGAACTAGATCTCACCCCTATTTATTCATATTATGAAAAAGAGGATCGTGGTGCCCCACCGTATGATCCACGAATGATGACCAAAGTTCTTTTTTATGCATATGCTACTGGTATCCAATCCTCACGGAAAATTGAAAAGAAACAAGTGGAAGATATCGGCTTCCGTTATCTTACCGCGAATAATTTTCCTAATTTCCGAACCATTAGTGACTTTCGGAAACATCATATTGATACCCTTGAACATCTCTTCGTACAAGTGCTTTTACTCTGTGAAGAAGCAGGACTCGTGAAACTTGGAACCGTTGCTGTTGATGGTATGAAAGTGAAAGCCAATGCAAGTCTGCAGAACAGTAAACAGTACAAAACACTATGCGATCTGGAAGAGGAACTCAGGAAGAAAGTACGGGAACTATTACAGGGAGCAGAACAAATCGATGAAGAAGAAGACCGGTTATTCGGTGAGGATAAACGAGGAGATGAACTTCCACCCGGTTTTCAATCACAAAAAGAACGCCTGCAAAGAATCCGTGAAGCAAAAGAGCAACTGGAGAAAAAACAAAAACAACGGCAGCAAGAGTATCAACGTAATCTAAAAGAACGGGAACAGAAAGAAAAAGAATCAGGGAAGAAACTACGTGGTCGGAAACCTCATCCGGTTTCAAAAAAACCAGATGAACAAATGAAAGCAAATACTACCGATCCGGAGAGTCGTATCATGAAAACCCGGACTGGTTTTGTACAAGGATATAATGGGCAAGCCATGGTAGATGTTGAAAGCCAAGTGATCGTGGCAGCAGATCTGGTTCAGGATGAAAATGACCGGCATCAGCAAAGACCATTAATAGAAAAACTAAAACATTATCTGGGTCGTCTCCCAGAGAGGTTGACCATGGATGCAGGATATTGGGATGAGCAAGAATTAAAAGAGTTGGATAAGGAGATTGACTTGTATGTTGCTACTATGAAAGATTGGAAGGAACGGAAGAAACTCCGGGATCAACCATCACCTCGTGGACGAATCCCCCGTGATATGAGTTATAAGGATCGGATGGAACGGAAATTGTCTACAAAGAAGGGGAAACAAGTGTATAAAACACGGAGTACATCTGTTGAACCGTCATTTGGACAAATTCAAAATCGTGGTTTAGGACGATTACTCTTACGGGGTTTACGAAAGGGAAAAGGTGAATGGTTGTTGATGTGTCTTTCCCACAATTTGTTGAAATTGTGGAAAGCACAAGCATATTAGGA
>JBNGCV010000239.1:0-1656 GCA_049975465.1 Kosmotogaceae bacterium
GGCACACCGGTAATTTCTAGTGATTTCCAACTTTTGTGAAATATGCCAATCCTTTATCGTTAAAAATTCGCCCAACAGGTATACATAGACTGATTGGGAGTGACTATCATCAATAATAGTTCGATCAAAACATCAAAAATTCTACTTTTATAGAAGGCTAACGCTAATCAGAATTCAGATGTTGCCTCATTTTTCGTTAACTCAAACACCGAAATGGTAACAACAGAAGGAATATTTCGAAGAAATTCATGCCAGTGAATTCTAACATACCTGCTCTCTTCATCGCATATAATTTCCATTGTCTGAGCAACGCTTTACTCCGCCTATGCTGTTTCTTCTTGATCTGTTTGCAGCTGCAGGAATAGTAATTCTCGATGGGATTGTTGGTTGCTGGAGCACCTTCAATCCTATAGAATTGGGTCAATCTCTCCCAATCACTATCGATCATCCTGATACGACTCTGGACGGCAGTACTGAAAGCATCCAGGTTCTGAAGAAGTTCGTCCAGATTGGCTCTTGCCTGATCAATTGACCACATCTTCATCCTATCTGGTAGTCCAGCTTTCTTACATTCTCTTCTCCTCTTCTTCTCCATCATCCTTACAAACATATGAAAATCCTTTCTCTGGTCAAGTAACCAGTCATTGTATCCCTTGTTATGGTTCTTCTCATATCTTACTTCTCTCTTGACTGCATGCTGAAGATATTCGATCTCCTCTGTCCTATCATAGAATATGTTCAGGAGTCTGTATTTAACCAGTTCATCCTTCAGGGGACAGTTCCTGTGAAAGTCCTTCACGATCAGTTTGTTCAGATGAAGGATGCAGTGTTGGTGTATGATCTTACCCGGCCTGATCTTCTCCAACAGGTCACTATACCACGGGAGTAGATCTGTTACGATGAACATCATTTTATCTCTGGGTAGGTTCTTGTCGAGGAAATCTTTGACAACTTTAGGGTCCAATTCATCAACAAGTTCCTCTTTTATCATCAGTCTTGTTTTCCCATCAAATAGAGATAATCTATACTTCTTTGTTCTTCCTTTCTTTGGGTGCTGTTCATCGTAATGCAATATCTCAAAGTCTGATTTGATATCTATCTCTGTGTTATCGACAGCTTTTTCGAAGATGTTTCTAACGTTGTCCGGGGATAATTGAATGATGGGTTCCAGCACCTTTGCGATCAACTCAAATGAGTTGTAACCACTTCTCATGTTCAAGATCATGTTTGTGATGGTTTCCATGAGTTTTGATATGATCCTATAGATGAGATCGTATGACATTTCATGATTTGTTTTGCATGAGGAACATCTATACCTTTGAGCTTTGATCTTGGCGATCTTTTCTTTTCCGTATCTGTTGTATCCGTTCATTATCATTTTCTTGCCACAGTTGGGACAGAAAACATCTTTTGAGTATTTAATGACGTTATTGTGTGTAAAAATGAGATCCTGGTTGTTTTGTCTTAGGAACCCCATGATGTCTTCAGCAACCAAAAAGTTATTAAGATTCGTGTTTATTACATTCATTGATATACATCCTGTTGATTATTTGGGTATTTTTGCAAGTAATCAAATATCAACGATGTATATCACCTTTTTTGTTAGTTAGGTGGATATTCATTATATTGTGTATGTGATTATATATAATACAAGTA
>JBNGCV010000240.1:0-1654 GCA_049975465.1 Kosmotogaceae bacterium
GGCTTTGGAATTTGTTCAATCTTAATGCCTTCTACATTATATAAACTTAAACTACTTAATGTCGAAAGGCAGTTCAAACCTTCCTCCATCGTTACATCTATCTCATCCCACACCCGTTCTAAATACCGCCTTAATATATAAGCAAGCATCACTACAAAAACATGCCCTCGTGTTGAGGTTTCCTTGCGGACATAGATAGGTCTAAGCTCAAGGTGGCCGGTCTTACTCTCTCTAAATGCTCTCTCAACTTTAGATAAATTCTTGTAATGGCTATGAACCTGCTCTGCGGTAGCAGCATCCATAGGCAGATTGGTTGTAACAACGTAACAACCATCAAGTCTGCTTAGCTTTGTGAGCATCTCTTCATCAATTATCAATTCAAGTTTTCTATCTATTGCCTTGACCTTAAGCCAGTTGCACTTTCTTTTATCTATATTTTCATTAATAGACCTTAATGCCGCATCAATGCACGACTTAGGATGCGTTGCAAGGTAAGTGTTTTTTTGATTTATTTTAGAAACTATTTTATTTTGCTTGCTCAATCTTATTGTTGCAATATCATCTGCACGGCAGGGATTTTTCCTGAGAATATATCTTTTATTATCCTTGGAAACTTCGCAGATTTCCGTATCAAACAGGCTTAAATCAATAACACCTTCTTTTTCTATAGTTTCTATCTGTTTGCTTGTCAAAGCAGTAATATAACTAAAATCTGCTTCTTGAAGCTGATGTTTCTGGGCAGTCTTTATCATTCCTCTATCACCTACAAATACTACCCGTTTACAGCCAAATCGATTGGCTGATTTTTTTACCTGGTCACCAAAAGTGGTAGTATCTGCAGTATTGCCGGAAAATACCTGAACTGATATAGGCTCGCCGTGCTTATCACAAAGCAAACCTACTACTATTTGCATTTTTCCCTTTTTGCCATCCCTGTTATAGCCGTATGCCGCCAATTCATTACAGAGACCCTCAAGATAACTGCTTGTAACATCATAAAGAAACATATCAGTTATCTGTCCTTTACTGCGCCTGGCGAAAAGGCTATCTTCTATCCTTGCTTGATTTTTTGACAGCCACGCCAGATTATCATATAAGTCTTCTTCAGTAAAACCTTTATCAATACCAATAGCTTCTGCTAAAGCATGGCTTTGATGCAGCCTGACAGCCGATAATCTTGAACCCTGCTCTATCAAGCGGCTTATAATCTGCCATAATGCTAATTTTCCTTGTCTGTCAGAACCGATAGCATCAACAATGCCTGTGCGTTTTGCAATCTCAACGGCTGCAAAGACTGACCCTACAGATTTGCCTTGCCAAAGTTGTATGTCAGAGTTATCGGTCAGCTTTGAAAACTTATCTGCGTTCTTAAGTGCAAACTGCAAGGCAGCGATTACATTGTCAGGGCATTTTGAAAGGTTTGCAATGGTATTTTTCTTAACCAATTTGCCCTCACGGTAAGATTCCCTAAGTAATACCCGCTTATATTTACTTTTTTTCGATATATCTATATGCATTGACTACAATATATCGGCTAATATTGCCATTGTAAAGCATAAAATAAAAAAATATTATAATAAAATATAATATTAGTGACTACAAATTTTTGACAAAAATAACACAAACAACTGTAAAATAAAGACTTGTATCAAAA
>JBNGCV010000241.1:0-1653 GCA_049975465.1 Kosmotogaceae bacterium
GAGCAGAGGGGATCGTTGAATTAGTTAAAAATATTCTGGAGTATTTTAACCTGCCAATACCGGATGGCGGGCTGCTTTATCTGATAAGAGAGATGGGAATCAAAACTTAGAAAGTAGAGTGATAAGAGAGATGGGAATCAAAACTTAGAAAGTAGAGTAAAAAGAATAATCATTACTGGTTTTCTCATTTCTTCGAGCTCCTCCCTAGAATAAACCGTCCTCTTTAAAACAATTTTTATAATATCTTCTGTATTTCCGACATCCAAATATATATCATCGACAACACCAATAGATGTGATCTTCTTCATATCTTTAGAGCGATAAAATATGACCAAATCGCCTGGACTGATCTGCCTGATTCTTGAATGTGAAATATACGCCTTTTTAATTGTATTCCCTTCAACAACGAACTCTGCGAGTTCAGTTAGTGTTTGTTGTCGTTTAGGGAAATCGGTGAAGAGTTTGATATGGTATTCTGGATAAATAGGTACTATAAATTTTTTCACTTTTGCCCCATCATAAAAGCTGGGATAAAATTCTTTGGTTATATCAATAGGATTTAACGACTTTGACTCCTGGCTATCTATTATCAACTTCTTTATAAAAACCTCTTCAACTTTGCCGTTTACACCAACTTTGTCTTTTACTCCAACTTTATGAAAACCATATTCGGTAATGAGCTCTACGAGGCGATCTTCTTCCTGGGTAAAGTGAGTTAGGTATATTTCTGAAAGATTATTTTTAAGGGCGAAATCTACAGACAGCTTAATAAATAACTCGCCAATTTTTTGCCCTACATGAGTAACTTTAAATGTACATATTTTGAGTCTTCTCTCTTTGGCAAATTTAGGCGTGGTATCGCTAATCGAATCATCTTCCGATTTGTATATCAGTAATGCTCCAATTTTCCCATTTTCTCTATAGTGTACCCAGCATTTTCGGGGTTCCTTTGATATTTTCTTAAACCAATCTTCAAATTCTGGATGGTATTCCTCTTTCAAAGAGTCAAAGATTGGATCGCTCAAGTCCAAGTTGTATACATAATCCTCGTGTAATGCGGGTGGAGTCACCACCTGCACTTCCTTATAAATGTCTTCGAAAATTCTAACGGCATCATCGATAAGGAGGACACGGTCGTTTATATTTAGATCTCTTGCTTTTTTATGAATTCCTCTATCCTCTGTTATCAGAAAATCGACCGCATCTTTATAAACAGAATATAATATTTTGTTATCTATTTGGCCATGTATACTCGCCGCAACCCCCACTTTATTTGTATATTCAATATTTTTATTCGGATCTGGCGGATTATCCAAGATCGGATATGCGTGTATTTTTGATAGCATCACATGTCGCCTTCGTTCGTCCCGATCTCTTTTTACATCTTCTAATGACGACGGATGAATCAAAACCTCAGAATTTTTCTGACTAAGTATTTTCGACAATTCCTGTATATTATTAGAAAGAAGCTCATCATCTTCTCTATAAATGAAGATGTTAGTGTCCAACAGTATCCGCATTGTTCCTTTCCTCCAACTTTAATTATTAACCTAAATGTGACGCTGGATCAAACACCATAATTCTCTGGCACTCACACTCACTTCGTGGGTGATTCATCCTTATTTAATACCTCACCCGCCCCGCGTCCTCGAA
>JBNGCV010000242.1:0-1649 GCA_049975465.1 Kosmotogaceae bacterium
ACATCAGGGGTATTACTTACATTTAGTGTTATGTTCTCTGTTGTTTCTCCTCCGTCTGTATCTTCAACTGTTATTTCAAGGTTGGTTGTTCCGTTGTAGTTTTCCTGTCCCGTTTTTGGAGATACCGTTACTTCCATTGTTGTTGCATCTATTTTATTGAAGGTAACGTTATACTGGGTGCTTTTACCTGTGAATGTCAGTTCGTCTATTGTGTCGCTGTCATCTGTAACCTCTATGTTGAATGAGTGGTTTTGTCCCTCATCGAATGAAACAGAAGTTGGTGCTGTTATGGCAGGTGGTTCATTGGGTTCTTCTGTTATGGTGAGGGGTAAATTATATGTGTTGTTATTCCCTTCTTCATCTTCCGCTGTTATTACTATTGTTGCTTCACCGATATAACTTTCGTTGGCGTTTATTGTTATTTCGAAAAGGTCTCCTGTTTTCTTTGTCAGGGAAACGGACGCATGGTTGCAGGTAACGGTCATTAAAAGATTTTCTAAGGTGGTGTAATCATCTTTTATGTTTCCTTCTATCGTTTTGTTTTCTCCATCCTGTATGGTTACAGATGAAGGCATATCGTAGAACTCTACATCAGGCGTATCCGCAACATTGAGCTGCACATCCTTGCTGCTGCTTCCACCGTCTGTATCTTCAACGGTTATTTCAAGGGTTGTTGTTCCATTGTAGTTTTCTTGTCCTGTCTTTGGAGATACTGTTATTTCCATTGTTGTTGCATCTATTTTATTGAAAGAAACATTATACTGGGTGCAGTTACCTGTGAATGTCAGTTCGTCTATTGTGTCGCTGTCATCTGTAACCTCTATGTTGAATGAGTGGTTTTGTCCCTCATCGAATGAAACAGAAGTTGGTGCTGTTATGGCAGGTGGTTCATTGGGTTCTTCCTGTACGTTAACTACTTTCTCCCATGTATTACTCATGTTTTCTGTATCTGTTGCTGTTATTGTTATTGTTCCCGTTCCTGTTTGGGTTGGTTTAACACTGAATGAGAAGTTTCCTTCATTATCTGGTTTTTGTGTTATGGTAAACTCTCCAGGTTCAAATCTTCCTTCTATTTGTATTTGTGGTCCAGGAGTGTAATCATCTATTATCGTTGCATCGTATGTAGATGTCTCACCCTTAACAAGACTAAACTTCTCAGGCATGTCGTAAACCAGATCGGGCGTGTCTATAACATTCAATATTGCTGTTTCTTCTGCATAATTGCCGGAAAAATCCGTTGCTGCTACCGTGATTACCTTTTCCCCATTTTCATTGGGATCTTCTGGATAAAAGTATATTATGAAATTTGGCTCACTGCCTCCCAATTGTGTTGTGTATCTTTCTATGTTTATATCTATTTCTTTTATCCCTTCGTTGTCAGATATGTAAACATCGAACTGTCCTGTTTTTCCTTCATCCTCTGTCTGGTTTTGCAACTGTATTATGGGTGGTTCGTTATCATGACCCGGTGGGTCTTCTATGCAACCTGTGATTATCATCGCTATTATCACAATAAAAATGATTATTGTTATGCTTTTGGAAAGATGATGAATGTTATTCTTTTTGTTTGTCATTCACTTTTTCCCCTTTTCTATCTTTGTTAACGTTTGGTCACTTCATTTTAACATTTTTGCTCTTTGGATAGAAAA
>JBNGCV010000243.1:0-1644 GCA_049975465.1 Kosmotogaceae bacterium
CCCCCCGGCTATCACTACAGAAGAGTGACCTGTTACAATGTTTCAAAGAGTATTTGGATCTTTTATTTTTTACTTATGGATTGGATTTTGCCCGCAAACCAGTTTGTATGCGAATGCATCCGGCCATCCATATGTTTTAGGATCGGGAGAAATTATTGATGTCGCCTATTCCCCCGATGGCCAATACATAGCGGCAATAGGAAGTTTGGGTGTACAAATTTTAAATAGAGACTCCTTGGAAGTAGTTCGCGCTTATCTGAAAATACTAAGTATGAACGAACTGAAATGGTCGCCAAACAGCCAATCCTTATTTGTAACTGACATGAGAAATATATATGGCAGTTATGTGATCAACATTGAAAATAACAGCATAACTGAAATTGGTACAGAGATACATTGGCAGTTTAGTTACTCTGAAGATATGAACTTACAAATACCTGATCACAATAACAGCATCAATTTTTCAGCGAATTCAAAAGAGTTAGTTGTTGTTGCGAAAAATAACCAAATAGAAATATACAATGCATCCCATGGCGGATTGATTGAAAGCATTGATGTAATTGATGCAAATGATAACGCGGAAGAAAGTAATATTATAGCCTAGTGCAATAAATTTGCGACAAAACACCTAAAAAAAATGCCTTTTAAAGTATGTGGATCATTCGCCATTTTTTTTAGTTTCTGTTCGGCTAACGTTTTTATTTCTTCTTTCGTTTTTGCTTGATGTCCTTTAAGTTCTTGGTGTTTTAAGTGAGCCCATACTTTCTCATCCGGATTCCAATCCGGAGAATACGGGGGCAAATAAAATACATGCAAGCGTTTCTGATTTGCAATAAACTTCTGTGTTATTTTCGAGGTATGAGGAGACGCTTGATCCATGACAACAACAAGATGTCTTCTCTTATGATGTTTCAATAATTGGTCCAGAAAATGAATAATTTCCTTGGATGCAATTCTATTTTCATGCAAGGTGAAAACGAGTGAACCCCGCTTACTGATTGCTGACATGGCGGAAATCCCACCCCGCTTTCCGGTCACTTCTTGTGTCGGCGTTTTTCCCCGAGGCGCCCATGTCTTCCCTAAAAATGCAGTAAGAGAGATATTGGATTCATCTTCAAAATAGAGAATCGCCCGATATTTCTTGACTGTCGCGAGAATTTCCGGCAATTGATTCTTGAGCCACTCTTCCCGTTCCGCTTCACAGGCTTCATAATATCTTCGTTCTGGTTTTTGGTAAGTCAAATTCGCTTCCACAAGTCGACGCCAAATCGTCCATTTCGATACGGTAAGGTTAAATTCTTTTTCGAGGATCGTTTGAAGACGTTTGCATGTCCAAAAATCGGTTTCAAAATCATAGTCCGTCGCTGGCTTCAATACAATTGAAGTCAATTGATCACCATTCAGTTTTTGTAATTTACGAGGGCGGCCACTTCCAGGTGATCGTTTTAATCCTGCAATGCCCCCTTTCTTTTTTTCTAGCCAGCGATAGAGAGTGGAGCGGTTTACTTTGTATGCTTTCGCCACATCATCCACATGCATACCTTCCTCAACTGCATTCACAGCACGAACTCGGATTTCGTAAGTGGAATATTTTTTTTCCTTCATAAATTACAGTATAGGTAATTTATGTATCTTTGTCAAGAC
>JBNGCV010000244.1:0-1638 GCA_049975465.1 Kosmotogaceae bacterium
ATATTATCCCCTCAATACCTTATGTGCTTTTTTAACCTGACATGCCTGATATCAAATGAAATTTTATAAGGATTTGGTAACGTTCAAAAGTGTTTACATGGTCTAACTATTGAATTAATCACGATCTCTTTCTAAGGTTGGAGTTCTACAACAAAAACCAGGAGAAAGAGACCGTGATGGAACAAGAAATACATATAACACTCCGATTCAATCTTGCAACTGGTAAAGTGAATCTGAACGAAATTGTCTATAAATTAAAAGAACTCAGAGATCCTTTAATGTTAAAGATTTTAGAGAGAGTTCTTATGAGCTACGATGATATCATATCAGAACGGTTAAGCCGTACAGATATATATCCCAGCAAAGCCAGGAAGGGCCTGGGACAACACGTCAGGAAAGGCGATCCTGAAGAGCGATTTTGTCGTGGCCGTAAGATTAAAAAACATGGTTACCGTAGTAGGACACGACAATTTTCCACAGTGTTTGGAAAATTAGATTTACGGTTAAGGATGGCGCAATGTCGCTCTTGCGGTGCGTTTTATTCTCCTCTTTTGAGAGCTTTACAAATAGGCCAGTACGCCCGCAGGGAATCTAATTTTGAATATAACGTGATTGAAGCTGTCATTGATACCAATTACCGGCGGCTCATTGATGGAAGATCTATCGACATATCATTAGGCGGCATTCATAATATTGTTGCAGGCAGTGATATTGGCCAAAGTTTTCAGGAGCCCGTCTCTCCGACAGATTTATCAGGCATCATGGCCGATGGCACAGGCCTTAAACAATACAAGGGCCGCAAAGGCGAACTCAGAGCAGTTATCGGACTTACCAAAACAGGGCGCGTGGAACCCCTTGGGTGTTTTACTAATACCGAGTGGCCGGAAATAGAGAATACTATCAAAGAGCGAATTATAGGGGCCAAGCCTTTTAATATCCCCTTTATTTATGACGGAGAACCGGGGCTTGATGATTTTCTCTCTGATGTTGCTGAATCTCAACGCTGCACATGGCATGGACCCAGAGGGCTTTATCATGCCCTTTGGGAAGACGGCATAAAGAAAAAAGAAAGCCAGCCGGAGACAGATAAAATCAAACAGTTTATCGGTATAGAGCTTCCCGAAGGGGATTTTGAAATCCTCAAAGAGGAAGACAAAGAGCAAGTAAGAAGCCGATATGAAAACAGCAAATCAGAAATCAAAGAGCTTATCGAAACCTTCCGGGAAAAGGGTTATAAACACGGAACGGCTTATCTTGAAAATCTTTCCGAGCGATTATTTACCAACATTGAACTATGGCTTAAAACAGGTATCATTGCCCCTAAAACGACATCCTTACTGGAGAGGGTTTTTAGAGAAATCGGTCGCCGCCTTAAGAGAATTGCTTGGGGCTGGGCTGATAAAACCGTCACTAATCTTTCTAAAATGATCATGATCAGACAGTACTCCCGCAAGAAATGGGAACAATATTGGAAAGATAAATTAGGAATCAAAGGCTATTTCGATATCGAAATCTCAGCTGTTAAAATGTCACCATGTAAACACTTTTGAACGTTACCAAAAAATTACCAAATTACAAGGTGAAATTTCCTGATTTCCCTTATGATATCTGAATTAGATGATTAATTCCAGCTTCAGG
>JBNGCV010000245.1:0-1636 GCA_049975465.1 Kosmotogaceae bacterium
CATATATTCTGTCCATTTGTAACTGCGTAAAGACACTGGGAGAGTAATCAATTTCTTCTTTTATTATTCTAAACAACTTGTTTCTATTTAAAATCCTAACATTCGGTGAAGAAGAATCAACTTTTTTAAGTGTGCATCGCTCGCTGAAAACAATGTAGGATTTGTAGAAATCGTCGTCTTTTATACCCAAAACAGACTTTAATGCGTTTATATGTCCCCGGTTCTGCCAGATAGGATTGTAGAAGTAATTCTTTTGTCTGTTTTCCAGTGTCTGAACCCAGTTTTTGCGTTTTTCATCACCAAATATCCAACCGCTGTAATTTTTTGATTCAAATACATATATTCCTGTTTCATCAATCATTATCAAATCGATTTCAGTTGTTGATCCATCTTTCTTTTGCAAATATAAATTTGTCAGAAATTTATGATCCCCTTTAAGTTTTTCTAAACAACGAAATGTAAGAAACTCTCCATAATTCCCTCTGTTGAAGATAGTCCTAAAAAACCCATTCTTGTTTGTTGATCTATAACCAGATCGCCTAAAAGCAATGTATTTGAGAACATATATAGCTGTAATAAACATAAACACTAAAAACACCAAAACCCACATTTTGAATACTCCTTAATTATAAAATGACTTTGTTCATGCCTTTTCACTGCAACTAAATAAACATTCTATACCAATGATACAACAAAAAGAAGCAATCTCTGTACTTATTTTATTGTTGTGTTAACAAATCAAGAATTTAATTTTGAGTTTATATAGCATTCATGGTTATATAGTATTAGATCGAGAATTTGTTAAAAAAAAGTTGGAAAAGAAAAAGTGTATTAGTAATATATGAGACAAATGTTGGCTAAGAAGGAGGGCAATTATGAGAATAAAAATTACGTTAACAGGACTCAGAAACAAAGTTTTCAAGAGAGATCATTTTTATCAGTTGAGCGGTTTAATCTACAGTATGTTAGGAAACTCAAATCCTGAATTCTCCAGTTGGTTACATAACAATGGGTATAAGAATGGCAACAAATCATTCAAGTTCTTCAATTTTTCAAGATTGCTGACCAAGGGTAGAAATCATGAATATCTGGGGGAAAACAAAGACCTAATATTATTCAAGGATAGAAAAGCTTATTTTTATGTATCATCTCCGGTAAAAGAATTTCTAAATAGTCTTATTGACTTTCTACTTGCTGAAAACACAATTAAACTTGGTGATCACATTCTTGAAGTCGAAAACGCTTTGGCAATGCCATCAAGAAACTTGTCAAAAGAAGTCATGTTCAAATCCATAACACCAGTGGTTGTTTCAAAGAGTACTGTGGAATATGATACTCCTTTTTACATAAGAGCCTATCAAGAACCTGCTGAATTTGATGAATATATAACAAGGAATGCAAAAGAAAAATGGAAAATTTTCTCAGGAGAAGAAAATGGGAACATATTGTTGACATCAGATAAATCTTACATAAAAAGAAAAGGAAGAAGGACTGCGTGCAAAATAGAATTAACTTCTAACCAATTACTGTTTGGTTCCATTGTTCCCATAAAAGCGGAAGGAGACCCTTCAATAATAAGCTTCCTATACGATACAGGTTTAGGCGAAAAGAATTCCCAGGGAATGGGAATGGTTGA
>JBNGCV010000246.1:0-1635 GCA_049975465.1 Kosmotogaceae bacterium
CAACTATATTAGCACTAATAGCTTGTTGAAGAATTAATCCTTCATTTAATCTGTCCTCTGGTACATAAGAAATTCCAGCTTTAATGGCATCAAAATTTGTTCTAAAATTCATTCTTTTGCCATCAAGTACTATTTCTCCTGAATCTGGTGGATTCATACCAAATATTGATAATGCCAATTCTGTTCTACCTGCACCGATGAGTCCGGTAATACTAAGTATTTCTCCTTCATAAAGGGAAAAACTAATATCTTTGTAATTCTTCAGCTTACACAGATTTTTTACTTCGAGAATTTTCTTGCCTTTTTCTTCAATTTCTTCCTTTTTGGTCAAAACAAATTTTTTTCCAGTCATAAGGTAAGCAATCTTATTATCATCCATTTCAGATGCTTCATATGTGCCAATTTTTTCCCCATCTCTAAGAACAGTAACTCTTTCTGAAATTCTCATTATTTCATCTAGTTTATGGCTAACAAATAGGATTGTTAATCCCTTTTTCTGTAGTTTTTTTATTAGGTTAAGAAGTTCATCAATTTCATGTTTAGATAATGAAGCCGTGGGTTCGTCCATAATTATTAACTCTGCATCAGTAGCAATTGCTCTAACTATTGCTACAATTTGCTTTTGCGCAATAGATAACTCTCTAACAATTTTGTCAGGATCAATGTTTACATCAATTTTTTTCATTGCCTCATGAGCTTTCTTCCTCATTCTTGTGTAATTCACCATGTTAGCTTTCCTTTTTTGGTACTCAGTCACACATATATTTTCTGCTACCGAAAGATTGGGAAATAAGGATAGATCTTGATATATTACCTGTATTCCTTCATCTACAGATCTTATAGGTGTTAGAGCTTTGAAAGCTTTTCCTTTAATAGTTATTTTTGTTCCTGATTCAGGATGGACAACACCAGATATTATTTTAATAAGAGTGCTTTTACCTGAACCATTTTCGCCAACTAGGCAATGAATTTCATTATTTTTTAAAGAAAAATCTACATCTTTGAGAGCATGGACACCTCCGTAGTTTTTATTAGCATTTTTCATTTCAAGAAAGTAGTCATGCACTCAATTCCACCTCCGACTCAAGGCAAAAGCTGAAGGGCTATTTGCCCTTCAGCATACTTTAAATATCAGTGTTCTAGAAACCAAGTTCTAATGCATTTTCAGCAGTTATTTCTAAAATCTTATTGAATTTAATAATCTTATTATCTCTGTCAATTTCTGCTGGACCTAAATCAGGTACTGTCATACCTTCGTATACAAAGAAATCAGCTAAAAGATACTTAGCAACATACACCATAGCATAACCTGCGTCAGCTGGATCCCAAAGATAACCTGTGTCAATATAACCTTGAGCTAGATAAGGGTAAGCGTGCTCAGGAAGTACTGTTCCAACAACAGCCACTCTGTCAGGATCTCTTTTTTCTCTAAGTGCTTGAGCTGCTCCAATAGGTCCGAGACTACCAAAACCAACAAGTCCTTCTAAATCTGGATATTTTCTTAAAAGCTCCTGCATTTTTTGTTTTGAAAGATTGACATCTTCACCACAAGGAATTCTTTCTGTTACAAGTTCCATGTCTGGATATTTTTCTTCAACCATTTCAAGTCCAATATCCGCCCAAAGATTGTGCAAA
>JBNGCV010000247.1:0-1627 GCA_049975465.1 Kosmotogaceae bacterium
AAGCCGCTCTTGATTTTTCTTTCCATTAGGATAATATATATTGAAAAGTACAAAATCATCAAATTCTGTGATCAGTGTTCGCCCTTCTTTATCAAATTTTTCTATGCCAAATCCTTTTTTGACATCTTTTGGTTTTTGGTTGATATAAGTTGTAACGCCACTATATCCCGGTCTTTCTGCAGAATTTATAAAAACATTATAACCTGGTGTGTTTCTTAGATGAGGTGAAAACTGATCTGGTTTAGCTTTTATTTCCTGCAAGCATAAAACATCTGGTTTTTCTTTTTGAAACCAATCAAAGAGCCCTTTTCTATCAGCTGCTCGTATACCGTTTACATTCCATGAAATAAGTTTCATAATTAAAAATTTGTAATGTTTTATTGTATGATAAGTTTAGTCTTCTCTTTTTTTGGTTCATCATGCTACATCCCTAAATGTCCCCAAAATGCAGATATGAAGAACAAAAATCGCACATTATCGGACATAGCGCAAAAACGAATTTGGCTGAAATCATGAAAATTTTTGCGCACTCTGCATGAAAATACCAGTTCATTTAAAAGCAAGATATAGTATCCACTAACCTGTTGTTGAATGATAAGGTCTCTTTGAGGAGTTTATTTACTCTTTACTAGCTTCCACAAAGGGATCTTACATTCTTCTGCATATTGAACCATTAACACCTGTTTTACATTGTACGCCAGAACCTTTAGAGCCATCTCTTTTTTCTGCATCCATTTCTTCTTACTGTTGAGAAAGCTGCCCCCATCGTTTCTTGATCGATGAAAACACACTTTCAACGATGGAGCGAAAATGATATGCAGAAAGCCAAGTTTCCCTGTCTTTTTTGTATTTTCTAATATGTACAATCCATGCAGGTTTACCTTTTGCCTTGTTAGTTGCATTATCTTTGAAACAGAGATACGGTGTCCCGTTTTTATCTACAACGAGTTGATAGTTTTTCCTAGAGGGATAAGCTTTATCACCAAACGTGGCTCCGAGTTCTGGAAGGTGCTTGATCAAGTTTTCAAATTCTTTGGAATCATGTCTATTCCAAGATGTCATAGTAAACCAATGTATGATACCTGTATCGATATCCATACTGATATGGAGTTTTATGCAGTCTTTCCGTTTGTTTTTTCGTTTGATTCTGATATCATACCATGTACTGCTGTTACTGGTACGAAAACCCGTGCTATCAACGGCAATATTCATTCCTTTTCTTCGTAGAAATCGTGTTACTCTGTTCATCACCTTACGGATGTACTTGATTGAGAGCTTTTTCATTCCACGATGAATAACACTATGACCCGGTAACTCATCGTAATCCTGTTTCAATGTTTCACTGTCTTTGACATATGCTTCAATGCCATCATAGCTTTCATTGAATCCTTCTTTAAGAATGCAACATATAGCTACCAATCTGGAATCATGTCCTTTTCTACCAATTTTACTAGGTTTCCACGGGAGTTGCAACTGTAGTACTGCTTTTATCACTGCCTTGATAAAGGACCCATTGAAGTTACGGTTTACATGGTTCACAATCTTTGGATTCATTCTTTTCTTAGCGCGTCCCATCCCGCTAAAAAAATAAACTCCATCCCCTAATTATCTATTTCGGGATGAAGCC
>JBNGCV010000248.1:0-1622 GCA_049975465.1 Kosmotogaceae bacterium
GGTTTGAAGCCTTCACCTGTATGACGGCTTCGAGGGGCCTTCCCTCATCTCTAATTAAGCATGGCTCAGAGAATCTTCTTCTCTTTGCCTTCTTGGCGCACGACGAAACGGAGTGTTGGGCATCCACTATGTCAAGTGTTAACATGCACGAAATATAAAAGGCAAACAAAAAGCATTAGCCAGGAGGCTGGCAGGTAGCATCTGGTAATGCTTTTAGCGAGCGTTCAGATTTTTTCACACCACCTTTCTCTGAAAAATTATTTACTTTTGAAGTATAATTATTATTAGAGTTTCTATTATTATAGAGCTCTTCTGAGTAGGGAGTTAAATCTCTAAGCATGGCAAATGCAATTTTGAGGATGATGTTTGCCAGAGCTCTGAGGGCGAGAGCATGTTTCTTGCCCTCATTCTTTTTCTTCAAGTAATATGTCCTCATCCAGCTAGATTTTTTAATAGAGGACATCATAGCCATGTGTAATATCCCTCTCAGATAGTGATTACAGTTATATCTCATCTTAGTGAAAGTCTTTTGGCCACTCCCGTAATAAACAGGAGTAGTACCTGCATATTTTTGAAAGTCTCTGAATGTAACAAATCTGTGAGTTAGAAAAGCAACGACTAATAATGAACCTGCCATTACATTGATTCCTGGAATGGTGAGAATAACTTTGTATTTACTCTTTTTCAAAATAGTTTTAAGTTCCTTTTTAATTTCAGATTTAAGAAGTTTCTTTTCCATAGCATATTGAGATAATCTTAATATTGACCTTCTGACACTTTTAGGAACTTCTCTGGCCTTTAGTGAATTTCGCAGCTTCTTCAAACCCTTCCTGAAAAAACTGTCAACCTTAAAGTGCAGTTCTTTCATTTTCTTTATTATCTCTTTATCTGTAAGACAAAGGAAGTCTTTAGCTGTGGGGCAAATCGTTAGAAAGCCAAGAGTTCTTGTAGTACTATAATTAAATATCTCTTTTACTTCTGGCCAATATCGTTCCAGTTTTGCATCCAACCTACCTAAATCCTGCGTCGCTGTCTTATTAAGTTCAGTATATTCCCCAAGCAATGTTCCCAGTTCTAACGATATTCCTTCTCTTTTAACAGGGTTGAACCATCCAGGATTATCTCTGTACGTTTTAGCTATGGCTATTGAATCAATCTGGTCGCTTTTTCCTTCTGTCACATGATACTTTCTTGCTTCTTTTGACTTTTTACTTGAGATTACATTTACTGTCCTTTCATAATTAACAAGGTAATCCACAATCCTGTTATTACTATCTTCAATAGCAAAAACAGCATCCTTTACCTTGAGTAACTTTACAAACTCTTCTTCTTTGTTTTTAATTACAAGTTTCTTCTTTGCATTAAGGAAATAACAGTAATGAAATTTCCTTCCCCAATCGATTCCTACAATCTCTATTTCTATCACCGTCCTTAGTAGATTTGGCAGTTAAAGTGAGTGTCTAATCATTGCTGTTTTGGTCCTGGGTTTCCCCGGATATTCCACTATCGTTCCTGAACACTCTTGGATGCAAGAGGTTTAATGCTCAACAGGGCCTCGTAGGCTATAACGATGGACTATACTTCTCTTGCATCCCCTGCCTCCTATATTCTACTAAACAACG
>JBNGCV010000249.1:0-1612 GCA_049975465.1 Kosmotogaceae bacterium
GGTTCTGTAACACAAAACCTTCTTTTTTTTTACGTTAACTAATTATTTTCTATACAAATAAGCCCTAATGGGAAAATCTCCCCCCAAAATTCAGATATTCAGGCTAAAATTAAGAGGAGATAATCCCATGAAAATTATTGAAAATATTGCAAAATGGATTTGCCGCACTCTGACCCGTGATCAGGTCCTCTCGATTATTGAAATACTTAACGACTTCCTCTATGATCCCGATATTCAATTCAAGAATGCGAAACCGGCACATCCCAATTACCGCAAATTCGAAGTCGATCCCGAACCTCCTCTCGATGTTCCTGAAATTCGAACTTCACAACTCGATTTCAGGAAAATTATCAAAGATAAAAAGATTAAACCTGTTGCCAACAGAGGTGACAATAAAACTGAAAAACATATCAGATGTCCTCATTGCAACGCCTCTCACAACTACATCTACAAAAACAACGGAAAGCGACAAAATACTCAATATCAATGCAAAGTCTGTAAGAATACTTTTTGCTCAACACCCAAAATCTCTGTCACAAAATTCCTCTGTCCTATTTGCGGAAAAGCTCTCTACAAGTGGAAAACAAGACCCTTGGTTACCCTCTACAAATGCGGGAATGATAAATGCCAAAGATACATCGATAATCTGAATAAATTGTCTGATGAAGAAAAAATCCTGCAAAAACAAAAAACTTCTCAATTCAAACTTAGGTACATCTACAGAGATTATAAGATCAATCTTAAAAATATTCTTTCAGATCAATTCAAAACACCATTGCAGAAACTCGGTAAATTCACATATTCGCTCAATACGATCGGACTGGTGCTAACTTTCTACATCACTCTACAGCAATCTTCCAGAATGACTGCCTTTGCACTCAGAGGTATCTTCGGGATAAAAATCTCACATACATCTGTTACCAGGATTGCAAAAGCTGCTTCAGCTATCTGCCATCAATACAATCTTAAATACATTCCCAAAGTAAAAGGTGCACAAGCCGCCGATGAAACGTATATCAAAGTCCTGGGAAAGCATCATTATACCTGGCTCTCGGTCTCTGAATATCGATCTATTATCACTTCCTATCAAGTCTCGGATAATCGCGGTGAAATTCCCGCCATTAATACTCTCGTCCGGGCAAATGATAAACACCAAAAAGAGCTTGATGATGAAGCTCTCAGTTTGATTGTCGATGGAAATCCTTCCTACCAGGCTGCTGCTACTTTCCTGAAAAAAGAAGGAATAAATATCGATCTCAAAAAGGTCATCGGACTGGAAAACAAAGATAATGTCTCTGCTCTTTTCAGATACCTTAAAAACATCATCGAAAGAGTCAACAGAACTTACAAACATTATGCTCATAACTGCTTCCAAAACATCGATGGCGCTGCTTCACATCTTGCTCTTGCTGTCACAAACTACAACTTCATCAGGCTACATTCTTCACTGGGATATAAAACGCCTGTCTGCAACAACAAACTTGATTGTATTGAACTCATACAAGATAAATGGGTTCATATCCTTAACAATATAAACCTATAATCCAGCTTACAATATCTTCACGTCTATTATTGATTTTAAAGATCTTCGCGACTAAAATTGTGGGTAAGT
>JBNGCV010000250.1:0-1608 GCA_049975465.1 Kosmotogaceae bacterium
CCCACCATCCATTATGTTTCTCTAACTTTTCAGTCATCATTTTCTCCTTTTTCTTTTAGCCAGTCTAAGTAAGAATCCATCTCTTTCCATATGTCAGGCACGATATTCATATCGGGCATAGTAATTCTAGCCTCCTTAAACTTCTTCAGGTCTGTCGTATCAGCCTCTCCTTTTACTATAAGAAGCTTGTCTCCAGGCTGTCCAATATCGAACAAAGCCGTTATGGTTTTCTGAAGCTTATCCAAGTCATCTTCAGTATAGATGCCAATCGCTAGCTCATTGCCTGTGTCAATACCAGGAATAAACAAAAACTTTATCATCTTATTTCTCCTCTATAGGTATCTCTAATTGTTCAACTCCATACTTCTCTTTAAGCACAAGCTTCTCTGTTTCCTCAACTAGCTCTCTTCCATATCGGCTTAGTTCCCATGGGTGTGTATCTGGTTCGATTAACTGATTGATAAGAAAGGATGCACCTGAAGAGGTAAGACATTTAGATGAATCAAACTTCTCAATGTTCCAGAGTTTTTTCATTGCCTTGCCAGCCCATTTCTCCAGCACTGCCATTCTCATCATTCTCGATTTGTGTTCTAACCCTTGACGGATAAGCCCGTTGAGACCACCGAGTTGCCTTTTACTTACATATCTTAACTCTGTGTTTGCTAACAGGTTATCGTGTAATGCTTCCAACTCTTCTTCAATATTCATTCTTCCTCCTTTTATTACAACCGCAATTCTGCTAGGGCTTGCTCTACTTGCTTTTTCCATTGGGCTTCTATACCCTCCAAATAAGGCAACGTAATCTCCTCTACGATTTCCATTACCTGATTGGTATCAATATCATCAGGGTAATCTAGACAGTTTTTATATTCCCGCAAAGCCTCTTTGAGTTCGGATGTCATGTCCTCAATATCTTTGATAGACATTTTCTCATATTCGTCTATCTCAAAGCCGCCTACTCCGATTCTCTCAAAATCCTCTATTGCTTTTTGTTTATCTGATTTTTTACTCGTTCGATAGCCTAGCCAATTCCTCGACATAATCTTTTCTCCTTTTTCTAATTTCCTGTTGATACAGTCTATCAATCGCTATTCTGATGACGTCTGACTGATTACCAAATCCCATCTCTACTAGTTCGTTAAGTTGTTTTTCCTGCTGTTCTGAAATTCGTGCCGTTGCAAAGTTTTTCTTTTTCATAGTTCCACTGCCTTTTTATTTAATATATTTCGTGCCTGCTGAGCTTGTGATTCATTCAGGGTGCAGGAATCGTCTACCTCATTGAATAACCCCATCACAACATGCCCTTTATGGTCAACACATCCCGCAAACTTTTCGGTTTTACTTGAACCAGTGTAAAACCTAACGTGCCCATAACGCCCACAAACAGGACATTTGATGATATTATATTTCCTGCCCATTCGTTTTCGTGTTGTCAAATCCCAATTATTGCTGGTCATCCTCTTCTCCCATTGTTTATTTTCTTATTATATACAGTATAGCACATGTTATACATAAATACAAATAGAATCATCCACCCTTTCTTTCGTCATAGCATTTATCACACATTGTTGTAAGCCAGCCGTTTATTTCGTGGAGCTTTCCCTTCTC
>JBNGCV010000251.1:0-1607 GCA_049975465.1 Kosmotogaceae bacterium
TGCCGTTGAAAGAAACAAAAATAGCAATTAGACCTAGACCGTCCTGAAAACAGGGTATTATACTGCCATAAGTTTAAACCAGAGACAAATCGTTTTTCTTCTTCACTCAACTGATTGAGAACTTCCGTTTCTAGTCGTTTCCAAACAAAGTTCGGAGGACTAATCTGAAAATGATTGAGAATTTCCCAAACTCCGTTTAAATCAATTTTGTTTTCTATAAGAGGAAATCTGTGTTTGATATTATTTCCCGTGAAAATTCCTTTAGCTCTATGTTTTTCGTCATATCTGAAACCAATATAAGATAAACAGGGGTCATTCCCGTAATAACCCATTAAAGGTTTAATTTTAGATTTTCTAGTACACCACCTTGCGTTAATACTTGGAATAAAATAACCCTGTTTTTCTATTAAACTATGCAAGTTAGTACCAATTCTCTTGATTTTAATCCCTAGCTTTGTTTCTACATGATTTAACCATTCGTAAGTAGCCGGTAACTCAACTCCCGTGTCTGAAAAGACATATTCATAAGAGTATTGAGGATAGAATTGTTTTTGTACGATAGCGGTACACAAACTGTCTTTTCCGCTGATACTGATAATGTGTCTAATCATTTTGAGTACCTCTCTAAAGTTAAAAAAAGTCATACTGATAACAATCAGAAAATAACCTATCAGTATGACCGTCTGCATAGTTGCCACCTAGTTTAACCCCTGTATGGCTGCCAAAATATCGGCGCTGCGGGATAAAAACCGTCAACTTCCGGTGAATCTTCAACAATTAGGGCTTTTACCTCAAAATCATAGTAATAAGGTAACTCAATTGCTTCAAGGAATCCCTCTCCGTTAAAAAAACATCTTTGTCTGTCGTTTATGAAAAAAGCTCTATCCCTTACTTCCAGCTCACGGCAACTGTTGCATACCCATTCACCGTTAACATCGATATAATAGGATGCATTGTGAATTTTGTAAGGAATAGGGACAGCTTCATGCCATCCCGCCTTATTTAATTCTCGGACAGTATCCCAAGCTGCATCTGGATCGTCTTTGATATCTTGAATACGGGATAAGATAACGCCAAAATCTACGTCTATGGGTAGATTTTCTATCCAGGATGCATAGCTTATAGGCATCCCCCACGGTCGCACCCAACGACTACACTCACTTAGGTTTGGACATCTCTCAAAGTTTTCACCCGTCATACCCGCACAATCATAACCACACGGACATTCTGTCCATTCATTAAAGCTAGGCATTTAATTTTCCTCCTATTTTATTCAATTCCTTTAATTACGGATTGCACGAATGCTATGTAATTTGTCGTTCATCGGTTTTACCTCCTATGGGTTGTTAATTGTCGCTGTTTAACAGTGATGCAACGATTGTTTCGTAACGGGCGGTCACTTCAGCGTCATTGACACGCTTTCTCCCTTTTGCGTATTTATTCTCAAAGTCTGTTACCCAGTTGGATAACGGGGGATTATCGCTTTTTAAAGCTTCACAGTATCGCCGTTCATGTTCAGCTCGGATAGTATTATAAATTTGTCTGTCTACCTTTCTAAGTTGTTTGGTTAGTTCACTCCGTTTTTGGATTAATTCTTTAAACTTTAA
>JBNGCV010000252.1:0-1602 GCA_049975465.1 Kosmotogaceae bacterium
CAATTTTTTTATGATTATATTGGCCAAGCTCAGGTAAATAAGTGACCAGTGCGTTTGAACAAACAGGACCTATTCCTTTAATTTCTCTGTATTTTTTGGCCTGCTCTGACAGCTGACATTTGTCACTGCATTCTTGTACTTTTTGTTCTACTTTCTTCAATTCTTTCTCAAGACAAATAATTATCCGTTGAATGGATTTTTGAATAAATTCATCTGAAGTTTTTTCAAGGCGTTGCTTTTCCATTGTAACTAATTTAACAAGCTGTTGACTGCGATTTAGCCACTGCTCTAATCTTCTGAATTCATCGGTTTTATTTATTAAAATAGATAGTTTTCCTTTGGGATAGAGGTCTTCACCAAAACTCTTAATGACATAGCTGTCTATTGGATCATTTTTTGCTGAATAACCCATTGCTTGTGCGTATCTACGAACCTTTAATGCGTTGGCTAAAATCACTTTATAGTAAAATTTTTGTAAGCATTCTATGACTTTTCTTTCATAGCCACCTGTTGGCTCAAGGACTATAATACTGTCATCGGAATGAGGTAAGGCTTCAATTAATAGTCTGAAACCATTATCATTATTCGAGAAAATCATTTTTTTGTTATCACTGGAACAGATGTCAAGCTTTTGTTTGGCAACATCAATCCCAATGAATTTTACGTTCTTTTTTTTAGTAATTTGTGACATGTTTTTATCAACCTTTAGTTAAGGGGGGCTTGTTATCTTAAAAAATCATACTTGTATTCGGAATCACTGGAATATGTTCAGTGTTCTAAGCAACTATTCGATTTTATAAGATTCAGCGTACTGGCCATGCTATTCACCGGTCTTTTGATTAGATCTTGTTACGATCGGCCTAGTACGCTGCTTTGCTCCGAGTTGCAACTCGGAGCAAAGAACAGGTCATCTTATATCTCATTTACCTCACAAAGTTAAAAACTATCACAATGATTACTTGATGATCTTTTCTACATATGCTTGCTTCGTAATGTCAGCCGAATCAATCATACAAGTTACAGATAATGTAACAAGGATCTTTAAACATTTGGAAGACAGGATGATCGAAAAATCAAATGGTGCCCTTGACCAGCCGGTATCTCTGAAACAGTTGGCCGATGAATTAGGATTTCATTCATCATCAATTCGTAAAATTGTTCTTCGACGTGGATTTACACCCTTTAGATTATCAGAGGGAAAAAACAAACCTCTGTACCTAAAGGCCACAGATGCTGAGTCATTCAAACAACAAATCTCTAACGAGCAAAATAATAAAATAGTCCTAAAAACAGAGGCTTCATCTTCAAAAATTAGCGGTGTTTATTTTATTGAAGTACCATCATATGAAGGAAAAAATCGAATTAAGATAGGATGGAGTGACAATCTTTCTGATCGTCTTTCTGCTTACCGTACAATTATTCCTGACCTGAGAGTGAAAGCTGTTTGGCAAACCACAGACGCTTGGTGTGAGAGGGCTGCTTTGAAGTGTGCTGAAAGATTAGGACGGCGTGTTCACCAAGAATTGTTTGAATTTGAAGACATTAATTCTGCCTTGTTTGAAATATCTGATCTCTTTTTAAAAATGGGAATAAAAAATAAGT
>JBNGCV010000253.1:0-1598 GCA_049975465.1 Kosmotogaceae bacterium
CCACCATTCGCTGCATGCTAGATTTGCTTCGGCCAAGCAGCGGTGAGATCAGGGTCCTCGATATTGATCCTCAGCACTCTCCCCAGGCTGTAAAAGATAAGGTTTGGCTATTTGCCGGGTGACTTGAAATTGGAAGGGGATTTCACTGCTCGTGATTATTTCGAGCACATTCGCAAATTGCGGGGTTCAAAACGAACGTGGGAAGATATCCTCAACCTGAATGAACGGGTTGATCAAAGCCCTGGCTGAATACCCTGTTCTGGATTTAGAGATTACCAAACCTTCACTGGAAGAGGTCTTTCTAAATTATTACGAAGATAACGGAAGTGAGGCATAAGCATGTTTGCAATTTTTTAGCGAAGGCTTCTTAAGAACGGGTTGATGATTTTGGGTTGGGGGATTGGATTGGGTGTTTTGTGTTATTACTTATTCGAAATCTATAACACTTTTTTCCAAAGAGATGTCGATTTGATGCAGTTATTTAATGCCTTTCCTGAGGACTTAATGGCTTTTTTCGGCGGTGATGTAGATTTATTCACCCCGAGCGGCTTTTTACAACTGGAATTCTTTTCTTATATGCCAATTGTTCTTGGGATTATGGTCATATCAGCCGCTGCCAATCTGATCAGCAAAGATGAGGAAGAAGGCAGCCTGTCTATTGGGTGCGCTGCTTTTGATATGGTATCCTTTGCGTGGGGAAAGGCTGGCAGAGGTTCAGAAAAAGGTGCTGGTGCTGCACAAACAAAAGAAGCAGCAATTTGAGGAACAATGCCTGGGAGAATAACGGAAATATTCCTGGGAGAAGCTCGAAAATATTAAACAAACAATCCAGTCGGTCAACGGCTGGATTGTAGATTTTCCTTATCGAATGATTGTTATCTAGGACTATTCTTCTCGAATTTCAGCCTCAAGATCTTCTTTTTTAATTTCCTCTTCAATTTCCGCTTCAACTTCTTCGAGCCATTCATCATCGAACATATCATCATCGTCGAGCTCAAAGCATTCTGTTCTCAGGACCTCGATTTTCTGCACAACCCAACCAATACCAAATAAAATGGCTGCAAACACCATGTACTGTGCAACATTGGACATGTAGAAACTTGCAACCTCAAACTCATAACCATCAATTATTAATTGGTTTTGTGCGACAGCAGTTGAAACATAATTAATTGAAAAACTTAGCGCCCAAACAGAATAGGCTAAAAGGATAGCTGCCAGAACATAAAAAATAATACTGACGACTGGGATTTTCTTTTCTTGCATTAATATGCCTCTTTCTTTTTAGAATAAATTTATTTTATGATCTTATTATAGCTCACAAAAAATTTTTTGTTTTTTATGAAGGATTTTGTACATCGATCCATGGTTTGATTTTTTAATGTTTTTGCAGTGGACAACTTTTAATTACCTGCTAGCAAACCACTTGTGCACAAATCATGATCCTTTATTTTCCTCACTCTGTTTGAACAGAAAACCAAGCCCAATGACTGAAGCGAGGGTTAGCAAAATCACCCAGGGGCGTTCTAAAGTCCACAACAAAGAAGCAATCCCTGTTCGTCCTGCCCGCACGACTATACTTTGACCTGGAACATCGACTG
>JBNGCV010000254.1:0-1590 GCA_049975465.1 Kosmotogaceae bacterium
ATATAATACAATATACTGCCCAACGTAACCTTCTTCAACAACTTTCTCGGAAAAGCTTATAGTCAAAGTGATGTTTCTTTTAATCTGATTTGAATATTCAATCAGTTTTTTCAATTCGATTCCCGGATCTCCTCCTACAAACAGAAATGAAGCACTTTTGACTTTACCACTTGAAGACACCACAAGTGAAGCAGTAAAACGATACTTCGCCAAAAGAGCTATCTCTTCAGAAGTGAAAATTTCATTACGAATCTGGAATAGCTTTTCCTTGGTATTTATACTTTCTGTAGCCTTACCCCTTATAGGACAACTCTCAAATAGACATTTTTCTTTTCAATAAACCAAATTTCTAAATGCTTTTTCAGTGAGCTAAGTGGTCCTGTCAAGGGCGGCTGAGGTTACGAAGCCGTTCATATACCCTTGACAGGTTCACGCAGCGAGCTTTCTTTGCTATTTAGATTTTGGTGGTTATCCATCATTTTTAAATATTTCAAAGGACTCATGCCACCCAATGCTTTATGAGGGTGCATTTCATTGTAATCAACCATCCAATTCCATGCTAATTCTCTGACCTGGGTTAAATCACCAAACAAATAGGCATCGAGAATATCCTCTCTGAAAAAGCGGTTAAACCGTTCAATATAGGCATTCTGAGTAGGGCTACCGGGTTGTATGTATTTCAGTTTAATATCATTCTCTCCGGCCCACTTTTGAAGAGCTTTTGAGATAAATTCAGGGCCATTATCCACTCTTATTTCACTCGGCTTTCCTCGTTCTGATATTACTTCTTTTAGCACTTGTATTACACGTTCTCCTGGCATTGAAAAATCAGGCTCAATAGCCAGAGCTTCTCGATTATAATCATCAATAATATTTAATACCCGAAATCTGCGCCCATAAACCAGGCTATCACTCATAAAGTCCATAGACCAGGTCTGATTGATACCTTCTGGCTGAATTAATGGCTCTTTGGTACGGGCAGGCAATCTTCTTTTTCGTTTTCTACGCAAGTTCAGCTGCATTAAGCGATAAACCCTTAATACGCGTTTGCGGTTCCATTGCAATCCTTCATTACGAATTCGTCCATAATATTCATCAAACCCCCTGGTTGGCAGTTTTTCTGCCAGTTCACTGAGTTTATCAATGACTTCGCTGTCGTCACGTCGGCTTTCGTAATACCACATGGAGCGATGCAGGTCTGTTAATCGGCACGCCCTGCCGATACTGATGTCATAGGTGGCCTGCAAGTACTCTGCTCTTGTTTTCTTTTCGCAGGGCTTTAAAACTTTTTTCCCAGAAGATCCTTAAGCATCACATTATCCAGACTTTGGTCGGCATACATCTGCTTGAGCTTCCGGTTCTCTTCTTCCAGCTCTTTTAATCGTTTTAGCTGGGAGGCTTCCATGCCGGAATACTTCTTCCGCCAATTATAGAACGTTGCTTTAGAGATACCGTGCTCACGGCACAAGTTTTGGGCATCAATGCCACTTTCATACTCCTTGAGGATCTTGACGATCTGGCTTTCTGTAAATCTTGATTTCTTCATAACGTTTTTTGACTGCTCAAAATTAATAATTTGTCTAATTTTAA
>JBNGCV010000255.1:0-1588 GCA_049975465.1 Kosmotogaceae bacterium
AAAAAAAGAGAGTTTTTACGGCAGAGCAAAAGATGGAAGTTTTGCGGGAAGCAGAAAAGAATGGGATGCTTGCCACCTGTCGCAAATATGAGATTGCACAAAGCTTATATTATCGATGGAAGAGGCAGTTTGATCAAAACGGTATTGATGGGCTACAAGGCCAGTACTACAGGGTTGATCCTCATGTAAAGGAACTTGAGAAGGAGAATGAGCGGTTAAAAAAGATCATTGCCAAGCAGGCACTTGAGATTGAGGTAAAAGGGGAACTGCTAAAAAAAACTTTGCAGCAAAAGAGACGAAGCGTCTGATTATTAATAAATACAAGCACCGGTCTACGATAAAGCAGCTTACTCTATGGACCGACTATCCAAGAAGTAGTTGGTATTATAAGCCCAGTAATGGTAAACGAGGAATTTCTCCAAGCACTCATACCGGTAAGTCTGATGGCAGCGAAGTAAGCAATGACAAGGTAGTAGAAGATATAAAGAAGATCCTCACCGGAGAGCTAGAGTATTATGGATATGAAAAGACCACCTGGGAGCTACATGACTGGGGTTACATTATAAACAAAAAGAAAGTTTACAGACTAATGAAAGAGGCTAATTTATTATTGATACAGGAACGTATATCAACCAAAGGCAAGAGACAGTTTGTTCAGTTCCGCTGCATTGACCCCCAGCGACCACTGCAGTACCTGTGTATGGACATCAAGTATGTCTATATTGATCAGGAAAAGCGATATGCATACCTATTAACAGTAATGGATATCTGCACCAGGTTTGTCCTGGGGCATGTTCTAAAGTATAGTGTCAGGAAAACCGATGTGGTTCTTCTGCTGGATGGTATTCTGCGAGGATTAAAAGCAATGGGTATTATTATTCGTAACGATAATGGCAGTCAGTTCCTGGCTCATATAGTAAGGCAATACCTGGATAAGATGAATGTGGTACAGGAGTTTACTCATATCGCATCTCCGGAAGAAAACGCATTCATTGAGTCATTGCACAGCTCACTGGAAAGAGAGCTGATTAAAAGGAACTGGTTTGATAGTATTTATCATGCAAGGATGCTATTTCAGCAATACTATCAGGTATATAACTTTAAAAGAAAGCACAGGTCTTTGAAAAGACGGAGTCCATACCAGTACATTAATGCTTTTTATCCTGATTTCTCTGATAAACATCCCTTTGCATTTACCGGAGATTTGTCAAGAGTAGCTTCGGTTAATGGGGAGGGAAGTGGGGCTACTTGCCTTGCTCTTGACGAAAATCCGGGAAATGATAAATTTGTGAATCAGAAAAATCAAGATTTATTACTAAATTGAAAACCAAAATCTGTCCAGTTTATTGGGGGTCGATACAATTACTGGATGCATCCCGTAACTCTTTTTTAGGGTCAATACCCAAATGATTTTCAATCGCATCATCAATCCTTCCTGCTAAATCATCTGCATATTCAGGCGTCCAGTTAGTACGTACGGTCGATAACTCAGAAAGATTTGTTTTGAAACTTCCTGCTATGGTCTTCGATGCCAATGCCATATCGACATCGCTGTAATTATAATTTCGGTTTTTTGCCATAATTATTT
>JBNGCV010000256.1:0-1580 GCA_049975465.1 Kosmotogaceae bacterium
GTATTCACCGGGCGAAAGAGCGAACGGTCTCCCGCGTCTGCTCGTTCGATCGAAAGGCGTTCCCAGTTTTCGTGCTTTGGTAGATACAGATTAGGCTTCATCATATAAAAGGCTAACCATTTTTGAGATACCTCGTAGCTCAAAAAATTTCGTAAAAAATAAGAGAATCCCATCCTAATTTGATGAACCCATGGGATGGGATGACATACAAATAGACAAGCTAATAAAAACTAATCGGAAAAAACTGGAGAAAGAGATAGGCAACAGTGGAACTCAATTCCCGCTATTCAAAAACCCAACAGAAGCTACCCCGGTGGAAACATCAGAATTTCTGTCGCATTTGAATCTAGAATTCCTGGACCCGGTGCTAAAAGAAATGTTCCCTCGACTAGAACACATCAGACCGAAAGTCTACGCCAGAGTGAGACTTGTCCCGTTTATGAAACTAAGAGGAATAAAGCGCATTACCGATGCATATCGAATATTGCAGACAAATCCAAGAGTAGCCGAGAATCTGGGATTTGATCCTAATAATTTGCCCTCATATGAAACGATAAGACATTTCATCAACGATCTTTTGGCAGAGAAAGTGGATAAAGTATTTTACCAAGCGGTAAAAGAAATAGACAGGAAAATGAAGAAGAAAGGAGAAAAACTTGGGAAGGGACGAGAAGATGCAACCGTGATCACTGCAAAAAGGAATGATAATGAAGCGGATTACAGCGGCTATTACAAAACAAAAGGATGGAAAAAGGATTTGCTGGTGAGCAAGCAGGGAATATTTCTTTCATATAAGGATATGGGAATTAACAATGATGAAGAATATGCACTACCGTACCATCTAAAAAAGCTAAAAGAGATCGGGGTAAACTTGGACAGTTTGACAGTGGATGGCGGTTATCCCAGCTATGACAATATAGCCATAGCCCACTGTGGTTATCAAACAAATTTGCTATACAGACCACAAAAACATTGGGTGTATAATGAGAAGGGAACTCCAAGGAAAATACGTGAAAGATACAGCAGATATTGGAAAGACGAGTGGTATAAGCCAAATGCAACCACAGAATCCGAATTGCAATTCTTGTACAAAAAAGGTGAATACGAGTATGTGGGAGCATATTTCAGAAATCTACAGGTGAAGAAATACGAAGCAAGCGAAGAAGTGAGAAAAGAAATAACCCGTGGAAGAAATGGAAATGAGGGTTTCAATTCATATCTGAAACAACATGTGGGCTTTGAGAGTGAATTACCACGAAAGGGAAAGAAAAATGCTTTCTTCCATACCACGCTGTGTTTACTGGCATTGAATATGGTTGCTTTGACAAGATTGCAAAATGGCATAACGGAAAATCTTACCAGCGTAGCATATCTGGCGTAATTGGCTTGTCATGATAGTAAAAAGGAAATGCAACCGTGCAAAACAGTTAGTGTGAAGTAGAGGAAAATCAGGTAAAAATGCCAGAATTTTTGCCATAGCTAAAACATTTTTAGCCAATTTTGGCTTTGCAAAGCCAAAATTGGCTAAAAATGTTTTAGCTATGGCAAAAATTCTGGCATTTTTACCTGATTTTCCTCTA
>JBNGCV010000257.1:0-1575 GCA_049975465.1 Kosmotogaceae bacterium
TAAAACTGTGTGACCATCAGCTTTAAAAGCTAGCAGGTTATAAAGCTGTTGATAATTTGCTATCATTAGTATAGAGAGTTATTTTGTCTTGAGATTGGAAAAAGTAAGCAATTGTACAAAGCGAAGAACAGTCCGGGTACTATAGTGTAAAGCCAAATTAATGATTTAAATATTGCTTGAGTTAACAATAGGCAAAAGAATTAGCGAAAGGAGTGATTTGATGCAAAATTTTACATTTTATAATCCAACAAAGATAATTTTTGGGAAAGGTACTGAGGAAAAAGTTGGAGAAGAAATCTCAAAATATGGGAAGAAAATTCTGTTACATTATGGACAGGGTAGTATTAAAAGAACAGGCCTTTATGAAAAGGTTATCAGCAATCTTGAAGCTTCAGGAGTAGAGATATTTGAACTTGGTGGAGTTAAGCCAAATCCAAGGTTATCGCTTGTAAAAGAAGGAATTGAGCTGTGTAGAAACAATGGCATTGACGCAATACTCGCTGTTGGTGGTGGGAGTGCCATCGACTCGGCAAAAGCAATAGGTATAGGTGTTCCATATGAAGGTGATGTCTGGGATTTCTATACAGGTAAAAGTGAGGTAGAAGAATCACTACCACTGGGAGTGGTACTTACGATTCCTGCAGCTGGTAGTGAATCAAGTATGGGATCGGTAATAACAAATGAAGATGGCTGGTACAAAAGATCAGTTAACAATGTTAAGATGAGACCAGAATTTGCCATTATGAATCCAGAGCTAACCTTTACATTACCAGCTTACCAAACAGCTGTGGGTGCAGTAGATATTATGTCTCATGTAATGGAGCGTTATTTTACAAACACCGAGAACGTTGATTTCACCGATAGGCTTTGTGAAGCAACGTTGAGAACAATGATCACTAATACACCCATTGCTTTAGAAGAACCAAAGAACTATGATGCTAGAGCTGAAATTATGTGGGCAGGTACTATAGCGCACAATGATCTTTTAAGCACGGGACGTGTTGGTGATTGGGCAACCCATAAGATAGAACATGAATTGAGTGCGATTTACGATATAGCCCATGGTGGAGGACTTGCAATAATGTGGGCGCCATGGATGAGTTATGTTTACAAGCACGATGTAGAAAGATTTGCCCAGTTTGCATACAGGGTTTGGGATGTAGATCCGGATTTCAGGAACCCTGAAAAGATGGCGCTTGAAGGAATAATTAGGCTAAAACAGTTCTTTTCAAGTCTTGGAATACCTGTAACATTAACAGAAGCTGATATCCCAGCAGATAAATTTGATGAGATGGCTGAAAAGGCTACTGAAGAGGGTCCTATTGGGAATTTTGTTAAGCTTAATAAAGAAGATGTGAAAAAGATTTACGAAATGGCAAAGTAATAGATAATACTAAAATAGTTAATTAAAAGAGACAACCCTTTTACATATTGGGTTGTCTCTTTTTTTGAAATATTACATATTGAAAGTATCAATCTTGATCTGTATCCATCATTTAGTTGTGATGATGGGAATTGCTATTTAAATAAGTCTAATACTAGTACACGTTCATCACCATCAATATATTCTCCGGT
>JBNGCV010000258.1:0-1568 GCA_049975465.1 Kosmotogaceae bacterium
CGTACAACGCACAACCAACTATCGTACAACGTTGTTTACTAAAAAGGAAGAACGTAGAAAAACATCAAACCCATGAAAGTGATATTTCCAAGCATAACCAATACGTGCCATAACTCGTGGTTGGCGAATTTTCCAGGAAAAAAGTTAGGTTTTTCAGTAATAAAAATTACTGCGCCAATTGTGTAAAAGAGACCACCCAATAAAATCCAAAAAACTGCCAAAAGTCCCAGTTTGCTATAAACACTGTACATAAGAGCAACAGATAACCATCCCATGGCAAGGTAACCACCCATTGAGAACCATAGAGGAACTTTTGTAAAGTATATGGATTTTATAATGATATTAAGAGCAGCTAATCCCCAGATAATCCCAAAAATCGTCCAGCCTAAACCACCTCTGACCACAACCAGACAAAACGGTGTGTAAGTGCCTGCTATCAGCAAATAAATAGCGCTGTGGTCAAGAATGCCAAACACTTTATTAAATTTTTTGAACCATAAGAAGAAATGAAGAATGCTGCTCATTGTCATAGAAATAAAAACAGTGGCTCCATATATGGAGAAACTGATTAAATGAATCCACTTTTGTTGAATGGCAGAAAACACTATGAGAAGGACCAATCCAGCAAGAGCTATGAGAGCAGCAATCAGGTGACTTATAGCATTAAAACCTTCATTAGCATGTTTACTTGATATCATCGGATATGCTTTGTTATTGAATTCACTCATATGAAGTCCTTTCATGGAAAACAATCATTTCGATTATACTCCATTTAAAGTAATAAAAACACTCATGATTATTGTAACCTGGAAAAATAATCCTTGATAAATAAATCAACTAATGTTTTCTAGAAGAAAATTAATTACTTTGAAATCCGGTTTTGGGAGTAAATTAAATATGCCCGGCGAAGTGCCGGGCATAGTGGTTAAGTTATTGTTCTAATTCTTCAGTGGGATCTTCATTAAGCATTATAAGCACGCTTAACTTCCAGTTCAGTTTTTCGAACAATCTAAAAAACTCGTCAAGTGTGGGATTCCATTTTCCATCGATTATCCATTCTAATTCTTGAACTGTAATGTCAATTTTTTCTGCCAATTCATTCTTGCTAAACCCAGTCAGATCCATATAGATTTCAATGTTTCTTGCAATTACTTTTTTGAAATCATCAGCGCTTTGGTACCCTGACTCTTCTGCATTTGCAATACGTTCTAGAACTTTTTCAAGATTGTGCTCAGTCTCTTCATCCATCTCAACAATGTCGTCCATTTCATCATTCTCGAATTCATCTCTGAATTTCTCTTCCATAATAAACCAACTCCCTTTTTTAAAATTGTGGAACCTCCAGTAATTCATGAAATGTACCAGGTTATCAAAAAAGTGAGAAGGATTAAAAATCCAGAAAAAGATTCAGAGATGAGAGAACTAAGGACATTCGCTTCAAAGATTATTTGTGTGTTTATTGGGTCAGTGTTTCAAAGCCATAACAGAATAAATATAGTGCAATAAAAGATTGAAGAGATTAAGTATTAAAGAATTAGTGAAACATTTGCAAAAAACATTATACCACA
>JBNGCV010000259.1:0-1563 GCA_049975465.1 Kosmotogaceae bacterium
TTTGCCTATTCATAACAGACCTCATTATCATGCTCTAAAATAGTTTAACACTTAAATACTTATATGTCAAGATGAACAAGAGCCCGGTTTCACAGAATTCATCATTCTCCAGAATGAATGAAAAAATAGTTATTGAATGTCCCGATAGGAGTATTGAAAAGCACAGAATAAATATATCCAAGGATTATGACAGAAACCGCCGATACCAATAATATTATCTTATCGCAGGGCAATCACAATTTCTGGTTTAGCCGCCACATCTTTAATATTCCATTTATAGGTGTTCATACTGGTTTTTTTGGATAGATGATCCGCATTATGAATCTGAACTTCCAGGCCCGGATCTACCTGAACAGTCAGAGAACCTTCCATGCTTACTCCCAGTGTCTTCAACTGTTGAAGATCATCTTCTTCCGGACTGAAACCACGCACTAACAACTGGTTTTCTTCATTGAAAGAAACAGAAAATACCTGCAAATCTTCGGTGATAAATGAGTACGCCTCTCCCGCCTTTCCACGATAGTCGACTGACACTTTATATCGTCCCTTTCCCATATATTTGACCGTCTCAAATCCGTCCAGTTCTTTCAGTTTTTCAACATCTTTTTTCAGGTCGCTCTCTTCCTTTTTACCCAATTTACCCTCTTTTTCCAGGGACAATGCCATGACATTCACCAGTTTTCCCTCATACGTAAACCGGTAACTCCCATCTTCATTTACATAAACCTGCGCATCAAAATCTTCCGGAATCCAACAACCGGAAAGAATGACAATGGCTATTAACACGCTAAGAACTGAATCCAATTGATGCTTTTTCATTTTTTGTCCTTTTTTTTGTTAGCCGGTAGACGGTTGGTGAATTCTGAATTCTGAATTCTGAATTCTGAATTGAGTTATGAGTTAATAAATTTGGTTTATTCCGTAAAATAACTAACCTTTCATTCTCGCATCTCGCTACCCTTGAGCCCATGAACTCTTGAACCCTTGAACCTTTGAACAACGATCACAGCAAACTAATTCTCAATTATCAATTCTCTTCCGGCATACTGGAGAATGATGTTCAACAATAAGCCACCTGTCTTTTGTTTTATGATAAACAAAGGTAAAACGGGCACGTTGAATAAGTGCTGGTTCTGTTTGATAAGTGAAAGCATAAATCCCGGAAATCATGGCCGTATTGCCAAATTTATGAATGGTCGTTTCTTCCACGGAACATACAGGGCCTTTTGTCAGAAAATGGATAAAATAATCCCGGATTTCCTCAGGATTATGACGGACTCTGCAGGAAAATGTAGGCAGTAAAACCGCTTTTTTATCATATAGTTTCATTACTTCATCCGGATTCCGGGTTTGTAGGGCGTTATTCCATTCATCGATCAAATGAAGAATATTTTTCTCAATTTTCATATCTCTTTATATATTTATGATTATGAATTCTTTAAACTATTTGGGTTCAGGTTTTCGAGTTCAGAGATAACAAATAATCCGTCTTTCCGTATCAGGACATTATCAAACCAGATTTCTCCCCCGCCATGTTCCGGAGTCTGGCGTAAAACCAGGTCC
>JBNGCV010000260.1:0-1549 GCA_049975465.1 Kosmotogaceae bacterium
AAAATAAATCATCAACACTAACCAAGGGGAATGAAAAATACTCCCAACAATGTCTGGTTACTTACTTGTTATTTATTCCGTCTGTGATGTGACAGACGAGCTGACAAACGTCGTTTATGTTTTTCAAGGATAAGTTGCACTAATTCTTCAGATGTTACCTTCCGTTTCGGCATAATTACCTCAAAAATCTCTTTGACATCCTGCACAGTTAAAAAATCAGCTTTCTTTCCTAAATCAATCGATAGCACCATAAGATACAACATTGCAAGAAGGGTCATCGTTATATGATGATGCCATCCCATCCAACTTCGAACCTGATAATCCGCAAGTCCTGCGATTCCTTTTCCATCTTCAAATGTTCGTTCAATCCAATACCTGCTTCCTGACATCTCTGCTAAACGATCAATACTCGTATCCGATAGTGCATTTGATAACTGATATCTGATCTCTTTACTCTTTGGGTCCTTTCGGATGATCAACCAGCATTCATCACCAGGGAGACCATTATCTTCACTTGGAAATACACGCAGACACGCCATATCTGCCCACAGCTCCCTCCGCTCAGTATCACGGATAAACACATGATGCCACTTCTCACCACCAAATTGGTCTTTAAGATTTCTCACCTTAATTGGTTCTGTTCCTTCAATCACTTTCTCACGAGTAGGATTACGGCCACGAACACCTTTTTTACGTGGTGGCACTCCTGTTTTCGGACGTTCCAACCATACACCAAGGTTACTAGGAATATCAGCAATATAGATCAAACCCTGTGCATCTATCTTGTTTCTCAGCCAGGAGTCACGACCATAGAAACAATCTATCCCAACCCAACCAAAGGGCACCTTATTCTTCTTTTGTGCATGACTTATCATCTCCCAGGCAAGCTCTGTTTTTTTCTTAAAACGAACATACCACGGTATCCCACATTTCCTCCGACGTACTTTATCCTGTATCCATTCCTTTGGAAGAAATAGTCGCTCATCAATTAACGTCCTATAGGAGTCTTTGGTATATCCAAGGAAGACACCTACCTGACAATTCGCTATCTTTCCCAGTCGACCACAATACTGTGGAGCAGCACCTACTGAGTCCTTTCCTTGTTTTGGAAAACAACATTCATCGACATGTATTGAACCATTGTTTTTATCTCCAACTGCATCAATGACATCACGTTGAATGTGATCAAGAACTGGTCGATGATTCCATGGTGAATTTGAAACAAAATGCTGTAAGGATTGATTGTTACAATCAGGAATGTTTTTTGCATACGAGCACATGTTGCCTCTTCCCTTTCCAATCAGTTTCCCATGAATATATTGGAATGATTGCTTTACCATATTTCGGGTTTTTGTTAAAAAATGCGTGGTATATCCATCATGGAAACGTTTAAGTTTATCATGTGATCCATCTAAATCCTTTACGGATAACGAAAACTCCATTTATGCATCCCATCCACTGATGGGAAGGTGGATGGAAGTTAAAATAGGATATTGTATATCCTACCTTTATTGAGAAAAAAAATCTAATGTGACAAAGTCAAGTTAAT
>JBNGCV010000261.1:0-1547 GCA_049975465.1 Kosmotogaceae bacterium
ATTTTCACTAGTGGGCAATAAAAATTAACATACGTTCTTTGAAATTATTAGTATATCGGACTTTTAGAGTTTTTTTATAGCGTAACGATTTGAATTAAAAAGTGGATTTTTGCATAAAAGCATAAATCCATGAATCAAGGAAAATATATTTTCACTCAGCTAACAGATTTTTTACCAAGAAGAGTTTTTCACCGTCTAGTTGAAAAATATAATGGAAACAAATATGTCAAATCTTTCACGTGCTGGAATCAAATGCTCTGCATGGTCTTCGGACAACTTACATCAAGAGATAGTATGCGAGATTTAATGATGAGCTTAGAGGCTCATAAACCCAAATATTATCACCTAGGCTTTGGGTCTTCTATTAGTAGAAGGAATCTAGGCATTGCAAACGAAAGACGAAATTGTAAAATATTTGAAGAGTTTGCATATGTTCTAATTGATGAAGCTCGTAAAAGTTGCTATAAAAGAGATTTTGAAATAGAAGTTGAGGGTGAAGTCTATGCCTTAGATTCAACCACCATTGACCTTTGTTTAAGTGTCTTCTGGTGGGCTGAGTTCCGAAAGCACAAAGGAGGAATAAAGTTACATACCTTATTCGACGTAAAGACTTCTATTCCAAGTTTCTTTTATATCTCTAATGCAAAAGTCCACGATGTTAACATTCTTGACCTGATTGCTTATGAATCAGGAAGTTTTTACGTTGTGGATAAAGCATATATAGATTTTAAAAGACTTCATAAAATTCATTTAAATGGCTCATATTTCGTTACACGTGCTAAAAACAATATGCGTTTTAAAAGAATGTATTCCAACCCAGTGAATAAAAACACTGGTGTTCAGTGCGATCAAATTGGCAAACTGGAAACATACTACCCTAAAAAAGATTATCCTGATAAGATAAGACGGATAAAGTACTTTGATAAGGATCACAATCGGGTTTTTGTTTTCATTACCAATAACTTTGATCTAGAGCCTTTAGAAATCGCTGCACTATACAAGAAACGCTGGGAGGTAGAGTTGTTCTTTAAATGGCTAAAGCAACATCTAAAAATCAAATCATTCTGGGGTGTTACCCTTAATGCGGTAAAAACCCAAATGTATTGTGCAATCATTGCATATTGCTTGGTTGCTATAGTTGGTAACAAATTAAAAGTTAATAGAACAATCTACGAAATTTTACAAATTCTTAGCATTTCTCTACTGGACAAATCTTCTATTAGAGAGGTACTTACAAAATCCGATTACAATAATGTCAAAGAACAAAAATTTAAACAATTAAAAATCAGCGGGTTTTAATTGCCCACTAATGTTAGTATATTTATCAACATCGTGGGTCTATTATAAAACAGGGAAAAATAGTAATATGAGAATTATAAATTCTGAAATTAAGAAGAAAATGTTTTCTCTTCCTGTTCTTTTTGGGGAAACATTAATTGTTAAAGCCGAAAAAATTGGAAACATTCACTAATTTTAATTTTTAAAAACTATAGATAATGCTTCAGGACATTAAAAAAGCTCTTGAAATATTAAAAAACGGAGGTATA
>JBNGCV010000262.1:0-1541 GCA_049975465.1 Kosmotogaceae bacterium
CAAACAACATTACCGAAATCGAAACAACTTCTCCTTAATAAACATCGATTATATTGACACTAATCAGTAGAAGTCAGCTTTAAGCTCCTTTTCTTTTTGCTCTGGGGATTTTAGCAATTGCAGCTTTCTTTTTGAGTTTTATTTTATTTTGTGATGCTTTTTGCAGTAGATTTTTTCGCCAGCGTCGCAGGACATCGAGCCAGATTGCGGTTTCTATGGTTTTTGCTCTTCGGCGTTTATAGCGTGTTTTCTGCATCATTCGGAAAGTTCTATTGTTGCGCTCCACATGATTATTTGTTCTATCTAGATTTTCATATTCCATGAAGGTTATCATTTTGTCAAACTTTTCTTTTCTCAACATTTTCAAAGTTTTTTTGATTTGATTGTCGTTTTGGTAATTTTCGTTTTGCATCATTCGCATCCAGCGGCGGTAAGCTTTCTTTTTGCTGATTCCTTGCTCGAACAGCTTGTAAAATTGTCGATTGAATTTTCGTAACAGCTTCAATTGTGGTGCAATCTCGAACATTTCCTTGAGTTTTTTCTTATCTTCTTTTGTCAGGTTTTCTTTTTTCTTCACAATCAAATGTTGATTTTGCCAGATGAATTTTGCCTGTTGTTTTAGATTTTTCTTTTTATCATTACATTTCTTCTTCCTGTTATTTCGTGGTCTGCCGCGTTTTCGTTTGCGTCCTCGATTTCCAAACCGGCTAATTTTATTTTTTATAGACCTGACAGCATCAAGAATAATTTTGTTGACATCTTTTATTATATGAAAGATACATAACTGATGTTCGACATCCTTCCAATGTTTATTCAAAGCATCCTTATAAAGCGGTGAACCGTCCGTTATTACAACTTCAGGGTTCAGTCCCCATTGCTTTAGTTCTTCAAGAAACGCATCCATCGATAACTGGTCGTTCTTCGTATTGACTTTCCAGGCTATCGTAAAATCGTTTAGAGAGTCTGTTGCAAAGAGAATAACTCGACCGCTATCCCTGACCTCATCTATGCAGAGTACTCCAGAAAAATTCTCCTTGCACCAATTTCTATATTCTTCAACATCCCTTTTTTTCTCGCCCATTCCACACACAAATAAATAAATCCAATCGAAATGTCTAAAAGAAAATCTTCCTTCATGTGCTCAATAATTCTGTTGTTGGAAAGACCATCACGAACAATCAAATCCAAAACTTTCTCGCGAACTGCATTGCTATATTCAGCTCCGACTTCAACACCCGGAACTGCCGAAGTGAAATATTTCTTTCCACAATCACACTTCGCCTTGTAAACTCCGACTGTTGCTTCAATAAATACTTGTCGCCTGTGAGCCAGGTGCTTAACAATGTGAGTTCGTGTGCGCTCACGTGTACCTAATTTTCCACAGGTCGGACAGCGGTGTTTCTTGGGTGCTTTCTTTTTCTTCAGAATAATAGGTTTGCCTTCAGGTTTGATAGGTTCTCCAAGCATTGTATTGCCTCCTTAATAAAAACATATACAATGCTTATCGGCTAATTTTTGACTGACTTTAGCTAAATACTCTC
>JBNGCV010000263.1:0-1539 GCA_049975465.1 Kosmotogaceae bacterium
TTTTCCCATTTGATATTCTTCCATTCGAAAGGTACAAAGGTAAACACTTCATATGCAGAATTTGCTGTTTCACCACGTATTTTCAACGAATAATTAGCTTCATCGAGGGTTTTAGGAAGCCCCTCAACACTTACATAATCTTCCATTGATGCTGAAAACATAATTCCTGTGATCAACAGGATTATCAGCACAAGAGTTTTATTTTTCATTTTGTGTCCTCCTCTATCAAAAAAACTTTAAGCAAAAATTGCGGTTTTAAAGTAAAATACATAAAGCACATAATCTGGAGTTGATTTTATGAAAAAGTTGTTTATAGTGTTCTTTATTATTTTAGCAGGAGTGAATGCGATGGCAAATCAAAAACCGGTAGAGAGGTTCTATGATGCTCAATCTGTTTTAGAGGAACTAATAGTAAAGCCTGACAGTGGAGCCTTTAAGGAATTACTTAAAAAAGCTAAAGGTGTTGCTTTTTTTCCGAATGTTATAAGAGGAGGGCTTGTGGTTGGAGGGCAATACGGTGAAGGTTTTCTTTTAAAGAGGGATAAAGAAAATGATCAGTGGTATGGTCCTTTATTTCTTAAGCTTTACAAAGTAAGCTATGGCCCTCAAATCGGGCTTGAATCCATTGGACTAATACTCTTAATAATGAATGATAATGGCTTTGAGGGGTTTACAAAAGATAACATTACCCTCGGAGGAAGCTTGAGTATATCAGCGGGACCTGTGGGAAGAAGTCTTTCCGCAGATTTTGATTACACCCTGCAGGCTATTGTTTCATATTCTTTGAGTAGAGGTTTTTATGCAGGGTTCACACTAGAAGGCTCTTTAATAAAAAATGACAGGGATATCAACAATGAGTTTTATGGTGAATATGTTCCTGCCAAAGATATCCTAATACGGAAAGCGAATGAATCTCCTGAGATTGTAGATTTGATAAAGATTCTCGATTCAATAATAAATGGAACACAAAGGGAAATAGACGAAGAGAGTTATGATACAAAGCTTTAGTTTCATGCTTTGTTTATGAAAAAGAAGCCAGCAACAAAATATGGCTTCAGGCGAAGATAACAATCCTCATGAAGAGGTAAGCGTTGGATATTATAAGCGCAACGATTGCCACAGGTAATCCAAGCTTGAAGAAATCCAGGAAAGTATTTTTCTTCCTTGTTTCTTTATTGACCATTTCAAAAGACATGATGTTTGCAAGATGACCGGTAAGAGTACCGTTTCCGCCAAGATTTGCACCAAGTGCGAGCGCAATCCAGAGATCATATGAAAGAGGATAATGTACGGAAAGTTTTGCTACTATTGGAATAAATATTGCAACTACCGGTATTGCCCCTGTAACCATTGCTATGGTTCCACTTATCCACAGGATTGCTGTAGAAAGCATTATTGGATTATCGGAAAGTTTTAGAATGATATTTGAAAGATCTCCAGCTATTCCGGAACTTTCAAGTGAGTGAGCGAGAGCAAAGAGACCTATGAAAAATAATATGGCATTCCAGTCAATCTCTGTAGAAACATCATCGAAATTTT
>JBNGCV010000264.1:0-1537 GCA_049975465.1 Kosmotogaceae bacterium
GTATTTGAATATGGAAACCATAGGACATATGTCAGCAAATCTTGTAGAAAAGATGATTGAAAATGTCACGAATGTTTCTTTGCGTAAGACTTCACATAACGTTAAGGAGATGACAAACCAGGATGTAAGCCACACGGCAGTATGGAATGTTGTACAGGAATTAGGGCAGAGAATTGAGAAGCAGGAAGATGAGAAAATCAAACAATATGAGGATTGTAAATTAAATGGCGAAAAAGAAGTAAAAGTGCTGTTTGAAGAAGCTGATGGAGTTTGGCTTTACATGCAGGGTAAGGACAGGCCTAAAAAAGGCAAGAAAAGAGAATTAAAGCTGGCAGTAACCTATGAGGGCTGGACAAGGAGAACCGGGAAGAAAGAAGCATATTTGGTAAAGAATAAGCGTGTAAGTGCTGGATTTACAGAACCTCGTAAGTTTAAGAAACTTAGGGATGCAAAGATTGCAGAAGAATACAATGTTGATGAGATTGAAGCCAAGATTATTAATGGAGATGGAGCTAGATGGATAAAAGAGGGCATTGGCGAAGAAGGGGTATATTTTCAACTGGATCCATTTCATAAAAGCCAGGCTGTACTGCGAAATGTGTCTGACAAAAAAGAAGCAGGCAAGCTCATAAAGCAGCTGCATGAGGGAGAGGAAGAAAAAGCCTTTAAGCGTATTGCAGAGCTTATGTATGAATGTGGTGGTGAAGAAACAACCATTAAAAAATTACGTAAACTTCAGGAGTATTTACTCTCGAACAAGGAAGGTATACGGCCATATCATTTAAGAGATGATATAAAAATACCAGAAGCACCGGAAGGACTTTTTTACAGGCATTTAGGAACGGCAGAACATAATATCTGTGATGTATTAGCACAACGAATGAAGGGGCGAAAAATGAGTTGGTCAATAAAAGGAGCTAATAATTTGGCAAAAATTCTTGCTGAAAAATTCAGTGGGAATTTGTATGAAACTATAGACAGATTATTATATGGGGTAATACCGGATGAGAAATTTGAAGAGATTGTTGAAGTAGTTAAAAAAGTTGCTGATAAAGAATCTGGCTATGCAAGGAAACAAAAAATATATAAGATGCACAAAGCATCTCGGCCGTTCGAGGGATGTGCTTTGACAGAAGGTAGAAAAGCTATTAGAAAGATTTTTGATGATAGGTGCGCAACAGAGCTAATATACCGCTGAAGCAGAAAAAATATTTAAGCGCGGTTTACAATGAGGGGTGCCTGTATGATAGCCTGATAAGGCGTCAGCCGCCTTTCCCTCAGTGTTTATGCTTCAGAGGAATACTTCGAGGGATGGGAGGGTGACCGCTTTGGCTGATTAATCATATAGGGGAGGCTCGTTGTCAACTGGATTCTTGAATATTTTTTCGGGAATGAGCAGCAACAAAAAACTAAACAAGCAATACTAACGGTTTTACAGGATAAGGATAAAAAGAAAGTTGCCAACTTTTACTTGACACAAACAAAGTAAAAAAAATGCTTGCAAATTAATTATACCTGTAGTAGAATATTGAATGTT
>JBNGCV010000265.1:0-1536 GCA_049975465.1 Kosmotogaceae bacterium
TTTTCCCATTTGATATTCTTCCATTCGAAAGGTACAAAGGTAAACACTTCATATGTTGAATTTGATGTTTCACCTAGCATTTTCATTGTATAATTTGCTTCAACGAGAGTTTTAGGAAGCTCCTCAATACTAATATAATTATCCATCGATGCTGAAAACAAAATTCCCGTAATTAACAGTACTATTAGTATTAAAGCCTTACTTTTCATTTTGTGACCTCCTAATATAAAAACTTTTAGCAAAAATTTCAGTTTTGAAGTAAAATACATAAAGCATATAATATGGAGTTGATTTAATGAAAAAGTTTTTTATTTTGTTCTTTATTATTTTAGCAGGAGTGAATGCGATGGCAAATCAAAAACCGGTAGAGAGGTTCTATGATGCTCAATCTGTTTTAGAGGAACTAATAGTAAAGCCTGACAGTGGAGCCTTTAAGGAATTACTTAAAAAAGCTAAAGGTGTTGCTTTTTTTCCGAATGTTATAAGAGGAGGGCTTGTGGTTGGAGGGCAATACGGTGAAGGTTTTCTTTTAAAGAGGGATAAAGAAAATGATCAGTGGTATGGTCCTTTATTTCTTAAGCTTTACAAAGTAAGCTATGGCCCTCAAATCGGGCTTGAATCCATTGGACTAATACTCTTAATAATGAATGATAATGGCTTTGAGGGGTTTACAAAAGATAACATTACCCTCGGAGGAAGCTTGAGTATATCAGCGGGACCTGTGGGAAGAAGTCTTTCCGCAGATTTTGATTACACTCTGCAGGCGATTCTTTCATACTCTTTAAGTAGGGGCTTCTACGCAGGATTAACACTAGAAGGATCGCTTATCAAGAATGATAGAGACGCAAATGAAGAATTTTTTGGTAGATATATTGAATCTAAGGAAATATTAAAGAAAAAAGCAAATGATTATCCCGAGATATCAGATTTGATTGAACAACTCAATTCGTTAATCAACGGTACACATAAAGAAAATGGGGAAAAGAATCTTGATTCGAAGATTTAATTTTTAATCTCTCTACCCAAATAAAAATCATCTGTACTTTAGTCTTCATGCGAAGATAACAAGCCTCATGAAAAGATAAGCGTTAGAGATTACAAGTGCTACGATTGCCACAGGTAGACCAAGCTTGAAGAAGTCTAAAAACGTATTCTTCTTTCTTGTTTCTTTGTTTACTATTTCAAAGCACATTATATTTGCTAGGTGACCTGTGAGGGTTCCGTTGCCACCAAGATTCGCTCCAAGTGCAAGGGCAATCCAGAGGTCATAGGAAAGCGGATAGTGAGCAGATAGTTTTGCCACTATGGGTATGAAGATAGTTACTACCGGAATAGCTCCTGTGACCATTGCAACAGTGCCACTTATCCATAGGATAGCTGTGGAAAGCATTATTGGATTATCCGAAAGTTTAAGAATTATGTTTGAAAGGTCTCCAGCTATTCCTGACGATTCAAGCGAATGGGCAAGGGCAAAAAGGCCAATGAAAAATAATATGGCATTCCAGTCAATCTCTGTAGAAACATCATCGAAATTTT
>JBNGCV010000266.1:0-1535 GCA_049975465.1 Kosmotogaceae bacterium
TTGTAAGGGTTAAGTGTCTTTAGTTTACATTATCATGCAGTTTACATTACCTGTCTAATGTAAAATTTTACATTAGACAGGTAAAAGTCATCTGGCTCAGAGCCTGGCTTTACTGGCTTGCCAAAAAGAGTACAGAACCTATTACACCACCTTAAGCAGCCTGATCAGTGATCTGAATACCGGTGTGTATGAAAAGACCCTGGAAAAGAGATTGAGGAAATACATTAACCCTGAACTGCTCGTCATTGATGAGATGGGGCATGATCGTTTGGAGTTAAAGATCTCTAAGGAAGCTCATCTGTTGTTTAAGGTGATCAACAAACGCTATTGTTTATTTCACTCGAAAACCATACCAGTATTTCACCTGAAAAGTATACCACTTTAATGCAAGGTTAATATTTATTTTTCATTGTTAAAATAGAAGAGTTTTCAATGTAATATGAAAGATACTCCACTTTGCATTGAGAGCCGGAGCTCGTTGCCTTTTTAACACTTCTATTATAAAGCATATCAGTTGTTTAGCCATTTTTTCGTTTCTTTTGCGCGGTATGACATCCCATTCATATTTATAATATGGGCTTTATGAGTTAATCGATCAACCATTGCCGCTGTCAGTACAGGATCACCAAAAATTTCACTCCAGCGGTCAAAAGACAGGTTTGTTGTGATAATTGTAGATTTCCTTCCCGCCCGTAACGAGAGATGGCTGAAAAGCATTTCCGCGCCCTCTTTGTCAAAGGATATATACCCAAATTCATCGCATATAACCAGATCAAATTTTTCAAATCGGCTTTCCAGTGTTCGTAAGGTTTTCTGAGACCTGCATTCCCGTATCTGGGTGATTAACCTGGGAACAGTCGTAAAAAACACCCTGTAATCCTCCATACAAGCTTTTATCCCCAAACCTATGGATAAATGAGTTTTACCTGTTCCAGGATTTCCGGCCAGTATCACGTTCTGGCCGTCTTTAATGAACTCAAGACTTTCCAGAACATCTATTTTAGCCTGGGCATTTTTTGGCAGTTCTTCTCTTTGAAGATCCTGTAAATACTTTTTATAGGGAAAGTCTGCCTGGCGGACCCGGGCCTTTTTCCGATTCTTCACCCTGGTTTCAAATTCATCTTCGAGCAGCTTCAGCAAGTATTCTTCATAGCTGGTTTTCTCTTTAATAGCCTGCCGGGCATGTGCCGTGTGATTATTCCGGATGGCCGGGAGCCTCAGTTCTTTGGTAAAGGCAACAATCTTTTCTTTTGTATTGGTTGGTATCATTGTATTCAGGTTTTAACGTCAAAAACAAATTCATTACTCATTTCAATAACATGCTTAATTCCTCAAGCTGTGAAAGGGATTGTTCCAATATTGGATCGTCATTGCTATAATTGTAGATTTCCTTCCCGCCCGTAACGAGAGATGGCTGAGAAGCATTTCCGCTCCCTCTTTGTCAAAGGATATGTATCCAAATTCATCGCATATGACCAGGTCAAATTTTTCAAATCGGCTTTCCAGTGTTCGTAAGGTTTTCTGAGACCTGCATT
>JBNGCV010000267.1:0-1530 GCA_049975465.1 Kosmotogaceae bacterium
AAGCTACTTCTGCCCCCAGAAGTGGTATGCGGATATGCTGATCTATGATCAGGATATGCGATCTAAAATAAAGATAGGATGTGCGCCTTCAGCGGTTATTTCTTAAAGTTGGGTTTAGTTCTATGAGTTGAAAAAAAGTCCAGTATTAACCAGTTGATACTTTACTTATTCTAAGTCTCATAATAATTTTTCTGTTTTTTGCTCTCAAACTTCTAGTAAGGTGCCAATAATCTAATGACTTATAAAGATTGTTTTTCATACTAGATATATTGACATAGGTAAAATCTAAATGTTAGAATATGAGTGGAATTTAGCATTATATACCTGCCGGTTTCTTCACCCTAGGCCGTGTGCACTAGGGATAGGAGAGCCGGCTTTATTTTGGAGGTTAGTTATGAAAGCTATCATAATTGTTGATGGTGGATACTTAACTCAGATTGTGAAGAATGACTATGACTTAAAACACAGTAATTTACCACACTCGTTATTTAATATTTTTGAAAATTATCGAAGTTTGGTCAAAGATACAGATTTACATTTATTAAGAATACGTTATCATGATAGTCCGGCCTTTCTATCTAATAACCCATCATCTGAAGAACAGAAAAAGTACGACGAAAAAGAAATGATATTTAGTAGACACATTAATTCCTATCAAAGGATAGACTTGATTAAAGGAAGATGTCAAAAACTTTCAGAAGGTGGACATTACAGTTATAAACAAAAAGGTGTAGATGTAAACATGGCAATAGATATCGTTCAGTATTCAGCAATGGTAGATACAATTATTGTTGTTTCAAGTGACAGTGATCTAATCCCTGCATTTGAGCTCGCTAAAACCAAGGGTGCAGAAATTGTTCTCGTAACTTCAGATAATATAAATCGCCTTCCTGACGGATCTGTTGATAGACTTATTAGATCCGCTGATCTCAACTTCATGATAAAAAGGGAAATGCTTACAAGAAGATCAGAGATGGCGTTAAAAAGATAAACAACACAAAAAGTTTGATAGTCTTTAATTTTCAAAACATTGTGAACAACTATGTATATGAGTTATGTGCTATTTGGAATTGATGTAGTTAGTAAACTAATGATTTGGGACCCTGTGGGACAGACTCCATTTTTTGACAGCATTTTATCCGGCTGTTTATGAGTATTTGGGGCTATTTAGAATAAAGTAAAAAAACGTCCAACGCTAACGCTTGGTCCATCGTCCAACGCTTGTTATTACAATCTTCGTCCATCGATGGTACTTAAGTTCAAAACACGTAGTACTTGGTACGTTGTGGGTTGTTCGGAAGTTCAAGTGCTAAATGCTGATGTGCGCCTTGGAGAACAGGCGGATTTGCGTCCAAAGAACGGACGGATTTGCTGATCGAAGATCAGGATATGCGCTGCGCGGATGAAGGTCAAAAGCACACACCTCCCCGCTAACGCGGTACTCCTCTCATTGAGTGAAAAACACGTTGTGCGTCAGTAGGTTGTGCGTTGTACGTGTTAGATACCGTTGTACGTGGTATGTTGTAGGTT
>JBNGCV010000268.1:0-1512 GCA_049975465.1 Kosmotogaceae bacterium
TCATTAAGAATGATATTTTCGAAAAACACTGAAAAAGGCATAGCTTATACAAAAAGGGAATGTAATTTAAACTCTGTCTGATTATTTTCTTTCATGCAAATTTAATTCAATTTTTCATTTTTTAGTCGTAAAAGCTGTTTCAAGAAGGGATTTGAGTTCTGTCAAGGGCGGCGGAGGAACGGAGCCGTTTATATACCCTTGACAGGTTTTAAATCCCTTCTTTTCTTTGCTTTTTAAGATTAAAAATTAAAGGTCGATTTTCATCCGGTCGCCAAATTTAATGCATAACTGTTGAACGGTAAGTCCCCAGTTCTGGAGCGGTTGCGTCCATTTTTTAGAGATATTCTCTGTTGCCAGGTAGATGAGCTTCAACAAGGCCATATCGTTAGGAAAAGCTCCTTTTGTTTTGGTTACTTTTCTGACCTGCCGGTGAAAACCTTCTACCGGATTAGTGGTGTAAATCAACCTTCGGATCTGCTCATCGTACTGAAAATAAGTAGATAGCTTTTCCCAGTTGGTATTCCACGATTTAAGAACAACCGGATATTTTTTGCCCCATTTATCTTCAAGGTCAATTAACTGCATTTCTGCCTGTTCTTTATTAATGGCCTGGTACACTTTCTTAAGGTCTTTCATGAAAATCTTCTGGTCTTTCGATGCCACATATTTTAGGGAATTGCGCACCTGGTGTACAATACAGGACTGAACTTCAACTTTGGGGAAAACACTGGCAATGGCTTCAGAAAAACCGGTTAGATTATCAATACAGGCAATCAGTATGTCCTGCACACCACGTGCTTTGAGGTCGGTCAGAACACTCAACCAGAAGTTGGCCCCTTCGCTTTCCGAAACATACATGCCAATAAGGTCTTTTCTCCCTTCTTTGGTAATACCTAAAACATTATATACAGCACGACTTACAACACGCCCTTCATCCCTGACTTTATAGTGCATGGCATCGAGCCACAAAATAGGGTAAAGCGACTCAAGCGGACGACACTGCCAGGCTTTTACCTGAGGAATAACGCGGTCGGTTATCTCACTTAACGTGGAATGAGAGATTTCCACATCGTACATCTCCTTTATATGCCCCTGAATGTCACGAAAACTCATCCCAAGACCATATAAACCAATGATCTTGGGTGCAAGATTGTCGGCAAGTACGGTTTCTCGTTTTTTTACCAGCTGGGGCTCAAAGTTACTGCTCCTGTCCTGGGGGGTGGAAATGTCAATTTCTCCTGAACTCGTTTTAAGTGTTTTTGACTTTTTCCCATTGCGCTTATTTCCCGATATTCGCTCAACATCATCTAAATGAGAGGACATCTCTGCTTCGAGTGCAGCTTCAATGAATTGCTTTAACAACGGTGCGAACACACCATCTTTTCCCGTCAGGGACTGGCCATTACGCAACTGCTCCAGTGCTATGGCCTGCATTTCTTTAAATTCTTTACTTTCCATATCTCTGTCGTTACAAAATTAATATTGTTAGACAGAGTTTATTTTACAGCCTCT
>JBNGCV010000269.1:0-1510 GCA_049975465.1 Kosmotogaceae bacterium
GTAACTACTCAGCTATTTAACAGTTAAATTCAAGATATACCTTTTCTCCATTGAAAATTTTTCCAAGGGCATCTAAAACACAGAACCCCTGTTTTTTAACTGTTGAGATAAAACTTCTGATAATGCAGAACTGTTCAGCACCGGAGAAAGTCCTGAATAATCCTGATACTTTTTGCTGAACCTTGATCATTCGGACATCTCTTTCCGCAAGATTATTGTCAAAGGGAACATCCAGATCATACATGAATGCCAATACCTCTTTACGATGATCACGTAATCTTTCCAATAGGCATAACACTTTGCCTTTCTTTTTTCTGCCTCGTTTCTTCTTCTCATCCGGCTCAGGTGGAGGGTTCGTGTAAAAACCTTCTCTCAGAATTCTCTTATACCTGTTTTCATAATATTTCATACGGTGATTTTCAAGAAGTTTCCTCTCAGAGCCGGCTTTTTCGACTTCATATTTCAGCTCACAAAGAAAAGAAATCATTTTTTGTGCCCATTTCTGTTCATAATGTTCGTATACAAACATTAACTCCCTCAAATGATGAGAGTTGCAGAGAGAATGGTTACAGTCATATTTGAAATACGATGACCAATGATCATGGACAGCTGTTCCTTTAAATACAGGCAGTATGCCCAATGCATCACACGCATCAGATCCCCTTTTCTGATGAACAAAATACGATGTAAGCAGAGGGGTGCTTGCGTTATGAAGCCAATGCAGTTTACCGCCTATATTTACTCCGGTTTCGTCAAAATTGACAACCCCGGAATGTTTCAACTTCTCAATAACCCAGTCATAAAATCCGTTTAATGACTCGGCGCATTTCTTTGTGATGTTGACGAGAGTCCCTTCACACAACGGGATAGAAAATAAATCCTCAAAAATCTCTTTCGATCGTTCAATCGGTACCAATTGATAATTCCTGAAATAGGTTGCCACTCCTTTCAGATAATTTCCATACTGGACTTTATGGGTCACATCTTCAGGGAAATCAGCTTTATTCTCAGCTCCGCAATGAGGACAGTCCTTAATTTCTGCTTGATACTCTGTAATATGTACAGATATTTGAGGAATGTCAAATACTTGTCGCCTGTCATGATTTTTGGGTGTGCAATTCCCTAACAGTCCCTCGCAATGTGAACATATATCAACCGAAAGAGATATAATTTCATCGGGATTATCCGATTGTTCGAGAGTTTTCCCCTCATGCCCTTTCTGACCACCGGATTTCTTTCCTGACGGTTTTCTTTGACTTCGGGTTCGTTTCTTTTTCTTTAGTCCATCACTTGAAGGCGGTTTGCTGCTGTTATGGCTATTTTTCTTGAGTTGACCTTCAAGCTTCTCTATTCTGTCGACCAAATGAAGTATCAGATCAACAACCGCATCTTTCCCCAAGTCATATATCTTTTCTGCATCTTCACGCTTCATGAGACATAATATAAAATATGCCTCTGAAATTAATAGTAAAATTTATTTCTTGTTGCATTTTTTTAGCTGAGTAGTTAC
>JBNGCV010000270.1:0-1503 GCA_049975465.1 Kosmotogaceae bacterium
ATTCACGATGCAGGAATGCTGTCACAATCAATGGAACTTCTAAATAAACCTGGACCTCTTATTAATTTTGAAAGACAGTTAATTTTCGATCATCCAAGAACAGGATATAAATTAGCTAAGAAAACATGTTTGCCAGAGAACACAGCCAGAGCAGTTCTGGAACACCATGAAAAGATTGACGGTTCTGGTTATCCAAACGGTCTAACCGGAGAAAGAATGAGCATAGAAGGAAAAATACTTGCTGTGGCTGAAGTTGTAGCTGCGATGAGTTTTTACAGGCCTTACAGACAGGATTATGGTGTTAGGTTTGCGTTAAAAGAAATTGAAGATAATTCTGGCAGGCTCTACGATACGGAAGTAGTAAAAGCTTGTTTGCAACTGTTTAATGAAGGATTCAAATTTAATGTAAATGGCATTGGTTAAGTATATAATATATGAATAGAAAAAAGGCCAGTTTAACTGGCCTTTTTTATTATCTGGTAGAAGTTAAATAGTAAATTTCCCATCTTTGTATATTAGCTCACCATCAGCATAAATCTCTCCACCATTTCTCATATCGCACAACATATCCCAGTGAATATCTGACTGATTCTTGCCTCCACTTTCAGGAAGGGATTGTCCGATTGCCAGATGTACTGTCCCGCCTATCTTTTCATCAAAGAGCATATTTTTTGTGAATTTTTTGATGTTGTAATTCGTGCCCATGGCAACTTCACCAACATAATTGGCTCCTCCAATCTGCAAGATCTGTTCCAGCAATTCCTTCCCTTTTGCAGCTTCTGCTTTCACAACCTTACCGTTTTCAAAAGTGAGCCTTATGTCCTCTATTTCCTGTCCCTGAAAAATTCCAGGGAAGGAGAATCGAATCTTTCCATTTACCGTATCTTCTATGGGACCGGTGTAGACTTCACCAGAGGGCATATTTTTATGTCCATCACTATTTATCCATTTTCTGCCTTCAATGTCCATCTCAATATCAGTATCTTCAGAAACAATTCTCAAATGATTCCTTTTATCCAGGAAATCTACGTATTTTTGTTGTTCATCATGGATTTTATTCCATGCTTTTATTGGATCTTCACTATTTATATGACAGGCAGTGTAAACAAAATCCTCATAATCCGCTAAAGACATGGAAGCCTCCTGGGCATTTGCTACTGTTGGAAATTGAGTACCTGCCCATCGTAATTCATTTTTGCCAATTCTCTCAAATAATAATTTCTGTAATTCGTGTTGACTTTCAGCATTTTTTCGAATATTGTTTGCGGGTATATTTGACATAATTCTGGTATTAGAGGTGCCCATCAATGTTAGAAAAACATCTGTGTTTTCAACAACGGAGAACATTTTTTCTGGTATATAGGTGAGCTGTTCTTCATTTCCATTTTTGAACAGTATTTCCCTTAGTGAAGGTTCTTCTATGAGCACATCGACCAGAGCACCGGCTTTGAGCGCTTCTTTGTAAACAGCTTTCATTAGCGGAAAAACTACAGTTTCTCCACT
>JBNGCV010000271.1:0-1497 GCA_049975465.1 Kosmotogaceae bacterium
CATTTTCACTTCATACATTCAATAATTTTCCTATATACCATTATATATGTAATTCTACGTAGATTTTTTGGGGAAACTCCTGTTAACTCAAACAGGAAGCTCAAACCCAAACGGAACATAATCAAATCGGGAATTCTTATAAAAGTAAGAGGTAACTTAGACGTTTTTTGGACAGTTTATACAGATGGTTAACACTTTGTTCTTGATTCATTTTACCACTGTTAATAAATTTTGTCAACATAAAATCCAGGATAATTGGTTTAAATAAAATATTGAAATACTTATAACCCGGATAATTTTGCTTTAGTATATCTATAGGTACACCTCTATTTTGTATTCTTCTTTCATAGTTATAGAATATTTGATAACCAAAACTTTTAGCCATAAATTCATTTAGATCCTTGAATTTTTCAACTTTCAGAAACTCTTCCTGAATGATTTTATGAAATGTTTCCACATCCGAATTGTATGTAGGGGAAGATGGAGGAATGAGTTTATGTTTTGATTTAAATATGTTTTCAATCAATTCTGTAAATGCGGAATCTTTCAAAGAATTTACATTCCCGATAAATTCAGAACCATTGTCTGTTTGAATTCTTATTTTATTAATATCAACATTCAATTCTTTAAGATATCCCAAGAGATAGGAAACAAACATGGAAGAATTAATCATTGATTTTTCATAACTATAACAGAAAAATACCATACCGGTTCTTACATCTCTTGCTGAATAAAGAAACCTTGGGAACTTATCAGAGATTATCCTTGGGTAAATATTCGGTATATCATCCAGGTATTTTAAGTCTACCTGGACTTTTTCAAAAGGTTTCAACTTTTGTTTCCAAAGCCTTATTTGTTCCTGGTTATCTCTTTTGGTCTTTCTTTTCTTTTTGATCAATTCATTTCTTTTCAATACTTTGTATATAGTGTTTTCATGAAAAGGGAGATCAAACATCTGCTTTAATCTCCAGGGACCAAACCCGGGAAAACGGTTTCTCAGCTCAATAATCTTATTCTCCCACCTTTTAGATATCTTTTTCGGAGAGTTGTGCGGCCTCCTTGACTTATCCTTCAAGCCATTAATTCCTTCCTCTTTATATCGGTTTATCCATTTATATACCGTTTGTCTTGAACATCCGAAGTAGTTTGAAACGTATGTAACTTGATACTTCTTTTGAAGAACCATTTGCACCATTTTGTATCTGGCATTAAAAAGGGTTGACTTTTTGCTCATATTCTGATAACATTCCTTCATGTGGCCTCCTTTGGTTTTGTTTAGTTAATTGGTAAACTTATTTTACCAAAACCAGGAGGCCATTTCAACTTATTTTTTCTCCGAAGGGGTACCCCTTCGGTACCTCACCTCTATTCTGTTTGCTAACTTCTTACTGAAGTAACTAAGAGCTTGGGGGTGTAAACCATGTCTGTGTGTTTGCAAAAAATTAATAAAATTTGCTTGACATTTATGAAAAATTATGTTATATTTTATTATTAAAA
>JBNGCV010000272.1:0-1495 GCA_049975465.1 Kosmotogaceae bacterium
AGTTCATGATAAAATGGAGGAGATAAAACGAGATTAAGAACTCTTTTGATATTGATGTGTATTGCTATTTCGTTAATCCCTATTGGGATAATAGGTGGTATTGAAGGTTTTAAATCTACATCTTTATTTTTAATTGGTTTAATAATAATTGTTACCTTTTTATTTGCTTTTTTTATATCATGTTTTATCTCAAGATCAATTGAAAAATTAACTGAAGACATAACTGAACTTTTGCAATTTTTATGGTACTACGAAGTTAATTGTGGATAAGTAAAAATATTGTACATCCCATAATGGGAATTTGGGATCCGGGATGCACAAGAAGATTACTTGCCCTTACTGTAGAAGCAAAGACATTGTGAAGAATGGTTTTTACCAATATAATAGTAACGCTGAACAAAGATATCTCTGTAAGAAGTGTGGTAGAGTTTTTCAAAACAACTCTACCAGTCCATTCCTTAGGATGAGACATCCACAACACGTAGTGCTGTTTGGTGTACGGTTATACACCGAATTCTACCTCTCAAGTGAAGAATGCAGTCGACTAATAAAGGATGTCATGGACACCAAGGTCACTGGTAGAAGTATACTATACTGGGTGCAAAAGCTTGCACCCTTTTTCCAAAAAATTTCAATGTTATACAAACCCCGGTATTCAGATATATGGTACATGGATGAGATGTTTGTAAACCGTAAAGGAAGCAAGAAACGACCAGGTAAACAAGGATACCTGTTTACCATTATTGATGAACACAGACAGGTAATAGCAACGTTTCTCTCCCATCGCAGAGATTCCAGGTCTATGATTAAAACTCTTAAGATGGCGATAGATGAAGCAGGGTTTTATCCTGCTATTATTTCCACAGATAAATGTCGTATCTATGATACACTACGCAGGTATAGAAAAAGCAGGCATGTTCATGCTCATTTTCAGACTAAGTTCATACCACACAACGGTGGTGTGGTGATGATAAATCAGAATCGTATAGAGCGATATCATTCTGAGATACGACCAAAGGAAGTACGTATGCGTGGTATCAAAAACTTCGCAAATGGGAGTAGGTTTTTCCAGCTTCGAGGAGTGATTCATAACTTTCTACGAGAGCATATGACTTTGGGTATGACACCAGCACAGTATTCTGGTGTCACAGAGAATATTTCTTGGGGTAATCTCGCAGAGATCTTAGATGTTTCTGCTCGGATTTCTTGAAAAACAGTATTTTACGAGGAATTAGCGTAAAATATGTTTAAAATCTGGTTTTATCACAAGTATCAACAATTAATTTCTAAGTACCTATAACCGCAAATTTTATAGTTTAATAACTTATTTATTAATGTTTAGGGAGGCTAAAATATGTCAGATTATTCTATTGACATCAGAAGACAATTAAAGAAAGATCCAAATGGAAATATATTAACCGAAATTTGGGCAGATATTACAGATATTAAAAAAAGGATTACCACAAGAAATAGGATCTATTATGAAGATGAAGAA
>JBNGCV010000273.1:0-1466 GCA_049975465.1 Kosmotogaceae bacterium
AAAAAGAAACCTTTATATAGTATTAACACATATACATTAACCCATATGGCACAGATTCCGATTAAAGTTAAAAAGACTCTTGATCGCTTAAATAAAGAGAATGATGGCTACTTTGAGATAAAAGTCATCAAGGGACATTATTATGTATACAAATCTACCAGTGAATATGATAAAATCAGGAAAAGACCGAGGAAGATAACACAATATATTGGAAAAATCGCATTAGATGGTACATTCAAACGGAAAAAGACAAAACTTACAATTCAAGAGACCAACAGGGAGATATTTGAATACGCAAATTGTATTCTGGCACATCATTTTTTGAGAGATGTTGAAGAGATACTTCAAAAATCTACGCCATACTACAAGGAGATTATCGCTGCTACAATCATTAAAGCAATCGATCCCCAACCAATAAGGCTTTATTCTTCAAGGTGGGAAAAATTTTATATCTCTCAGCAAATCGATGTAAGTCTCTTGCCCAAACATATGTCGAATGTAATGGAACTTCTCGGTCGAGAGATCAGGCTGTGGTATGAACTTTTCTCCAAGCTTACAACAGGTAATGACTTTTTGTTATACGACCTAACCTCAATTTTTACATATTCACGGATGATTAAACTCGCAGAAAAGGGGTATAATTCCGATCATGAATACATAGACCAGATAGGAGTGGTCATGGCTTTCTCAACCCGAGATCAGATACCTGTTGGAGTCGAGGTGTATCATGGATCTATAAAGGATATCTCTACACTTAAGGATTTTTTAAATAGATATCCAAACAGGGATATTGGATTTATATTCGACAGAGGGTTTTCCTCATACAAATTGCTTAAAGAATTTAAAAAGGATAAAACACACTATATTGTGCCTTTGAAAAAGAACTCCAAATATATGGATCTGAGATGGACAAGATGGAAAGGAACGTTCTCATACAGAAAAAGGCCGATCAGATGGACCAAAAAGAAAACGGAAGATGGTTATGTATATCTTTTTGATGACCCAAAACTTCGAGGGGAGGAAGAAAGTTCTCTCCTAAGAAAGGTGGAGAAAGGAAAACTTGCGATGAAAGAGTTCGAAGAAAAGAAAAAAGTTGCCGGTATTATTGGTATCCTGTCCGATCTGGATAGAGAGGGAATGGAAATATTCGATTTATATAAAAGCCGGGAGGATGTTGAATTAGCTTTTGATGCTCTAAAAAACCATCTGGATTCTGATAAGACCTATCTACAAACTTCAGAAGGAATAAGGGGATACTTCTTTATCTCCTTTCTTGCACTGAGAGTCTATTTCTCAATATTGAAAAGATTGAGAGAGAAAAATCTAACCAGTAAAATATCTGTTGGTGAGGTGTTGTTTGAGCTCTCAAAGGTCATGCTAATCTCTGAGAAAAACGGCAGAAAATATCTTGCTAAGATTCCAAAAAGAGCCCATAGGATGATTGAGTTGTTTCCAGAGGCATTACC
>JBNGCV010000274.1:0-1439 GCA_049975465.1 Kosmotogaceae bacterium
ATCAATACCTACACCTCCGTGTTTAACCATTTCTGATCCATTATCTAGTGTTGTTGATTTTTTAAAGGCTTCCGGTAATGGATCAAATATGTTCTTCATAGCTTTTAAGGTTTCATCTGAGTTAACAGCGCTTAATCTCTCAAGTCGGGTAATGCTTGTAACTCTTTCATACTCGGTATGCAGTCCATTGATATGTCCTTTACCAACTACCGAATCTCCTTCCCAATGACCAATAACTTCTCTTTCATCTACCTCACTTGGCCTTTGGTGAATGCTGACTCGATCCGGAATACGTACTCTTTGTGACTTTCTCCCGTTTCTTTGACTCCTTTTCTTCTTTTTCTGTCTTAGGTATTCCCAATATGCCTTGTCTTTTTGTTTAACTGAATAGATGAACCTGTAGATAGTTTCGTGACAAATCTGCCAGCTATCGTCGTTGGGATGGTCAACCTCTTTGAGCCTTCCTGATATTTGTTCTGGTGACCAACCTTCCCGTAAATTGTCAATTACATATGAAAACACTTTGGAGCACTTCAGAGGATGTTTGGCATTCCAAGCTTTTTCTCTTCTTTTTTTAATGCTTTGGTATGAGCATGTAGTGGTTCATATACTAGAATTGTCTTTCCGTTTTCGCCAACTAAAGCTTTTGAGTTCCTGGTAATTTCACGGCCAATAGTTGACACGTCACGCCCAAGTTGCTTAGCAATCCATTTATTTGACTCACCTTGATTTAACCACTGAGCAATCAAGATTCTCTCTGACTTATCAATATTTCTATATTTATTAATGTTACTCACCTCCATTCTAATTTCCATGGAGGTATGATATGAATCTGTACTAGGGGTTGCAATCGTTTTTAGAAGATACGATCTTAAAATTTTTCAATCATCCTGATATACTTTATAACCTATGATAAACGAGGTAATTTTCGACGTTGAAACTAAAAAACTTTTTAGCGAGATTGAAGGGGCTGATCCCGGAGATCTCGGAGTATCAATCGTGTCACTTTACAACAGGTCCTTAGATCAAAACTTCAATGAAATAAAAGGTGAAATGTTAAGTTTTTGGGAAGATGATTTTTCAAAAATGTGGGAATATTTTCAAAAAGCAGATAGAATTATTGGATTTAATACATTTCACTTTGACATACCGGCACTACAGCCTTATTCGCAATTTCCTTTTGAACGCCTTAAACATTTTGACATCATGGACCATGCAAAACAGGCTTTAGGTAAAAGGATCAGCTTGGATTCTATCGCAAAAGAGACACTCGATACGGAAAAGACAGATGTTGGAATAAATGCAGTGCTTTATTGGAAGAAAGGCGATAAGAGCTCTTTGACAAAACTTCGAAAATATTGCGAGTCAGATGTTGACATAACAAAAAGAGTTTATGATTTCGGTCTTAAAAACAACCAGCTTATCTACAAAGATAAGTG
>JBNGCV010000275.1:0-1400 GCA_049975465.1 Kosmotogaceae bacterium
AAGAGAAAGGCTCTGTGATATTTGTTATGGAGAGTACAGGTGTATATCATACAAAGCTGGCATATAAGCTGTATAGCGAAGGTTTCAATGTTTCCGTTGTGAATCCATTAATTGAATCCTCCGAAAAATACAGTCCAAAAACGATAAAATAAGATATCAAAGATAAACGGAGAGAAGATAGATGGATACCCCAAGTTTTTTTGATTTTGCAATGAAAGATCAAGGCGGAAGAAAGAGTATAAAGTTCTTATATGAGATGAAAGAGCAAATACCCTATGAGCGTCTTGAGGCATTGCTGATTAAAGAGGGGGTATATCGACCCAAACAAGCAAATAGAGCAGGAAGGACGCCTTACCGCTGTTCCGTACTGTTGGGTTCGCTCTTCTTGCAAAGCTGGTATGGGTTAAGTGATCCGATGACAGAAGAGCTGATCCACGATAGACTTTCCTTTAGAAAGTTTTTGGATATCCAGGCAGAAGATGATATACCCGATGAAACCACCATCGGGAAATTTCGTAACGCGATCATGGAGAAGATGCTCTTTGATAAGATATTTGATGAAATCAATCAGATGATGATAGAAAAAGGGCTGATACTCAAAGAGGGTTCTATTGTCGATGCAACACTGATCCATAGCAGTGAACCTAAACGCAAAAAAGATAATGAGGGCAAGGTAGTTTCCAATAAAGCCGCAGACCCTGATGCAAGCTATACCTCCAAAAGAGGACAAAAGTATCATGGCTATAAGATACATACCGCTACAGATAAGAACGGTATGATCAAAAAGGTACAGACCACCACAGCCAAAGAAGCAGATATCACTCAGTTGGACAACCTGACCCAGGCTGAAAAACACTATATCGTTGCGGACAGCGGCTATATGTCCAAAGCCAAGAAGCAACTCAGTCGCGCCAAAGGAATATTTCACGGTGTAGTAGAAAGACGCGTGAGAGGTCAGTCCAAACTCAGAGCCAAACAAAAGAAGAACAATCAACGCTTTGCATCCGTTAGAGCCATAGGCGAACTGCCCTTTGCCTTTATAAAAAAACTGATGGGATACAAAGAGACAAGATTCATAGGACTGGAGAAGAATGACCAGTATCATCTTCTCCTTGCCGCAGCCTATAATATACGAAGAGCGCCTGCAATGCAAATGAAGTTGGAAAATGGGCAAAATAGATGAAAATGAGCCTAAAAAGGCTCAAAGAAGAGTAAAATAGATAAAGTTCTCTCGTAAATGAGGGTAAAATCATAACAGTTTGTTATGTTAAACCTTTGAAAATCTCAGAACATCAGGATTGGTTCTTGAAGCGGGGCTTTTTCGGAGGGTTCAATCATAATAATAAAGAAGTTAAGATATAGTCTTCTACACACCCTTCAAAGGGTGAGAAGCGCTCTGA
>JBNGCV010000276.1:0-1377 GCA_049975465.1 Kosmotogaceae bacterium
AACAGGAGATTTTTAATGTACAAATACCATTATAGACCAAATATTATCAAAAAATAGAATTCTTGGAAAGGCTCCTAATACGGATATATTTATACCTTGCAGTTGCCGTTCCTGCAGGGCCACCACCAACTATTACAACATCATAATCCATTGCAGACTGTGAAAATTTTTTAAAGTCATCATGAGATTTATTAAAATACAGATTAAAAAAACTTTTGTCTAAAATGCTGTGTGGCATGATTCTAGAAAATAAGTATAGCTTACGCTACTGTTCAAATTTTTTGTTAATTTGTTATGCGTAATCACGTAATTGTTGATAAGCCCAGAACTTTACCTTTGCTTCATGATACATATTTCGCTTCTTATTGCTCATGATCTCTTCTCCAAACATTCGTTTCACTGCAGAAAAGATTCCTTCACTTGCGGGCCAACGATGCCCATATTCTTTTTCTTTCGCCCACTCTTTGTACTTCTTCTTTTTATAATTCCGTACTTCTCGTGGTCTTGCCCCCAATCCTTTTCCATTTGCATTCTCCCGTATCTTGATCCCTGGTTTTATCTTATATTTATCACAAAGATCAAAGGTATCATTACAATCATGTAAACCATCCAGCAATACTTTCTCAATATTCTTTTGTTGTTTCCGGATCATTCCCCTTGATGCTTTCCGTTCATCTAATTTCTCATTTCCTATACGGATATCAACAATGTCACCATCAGTGTTGCCCATGATAACTACTTTTATCCAGCCTCTTCGCACTTTCCATTTCTGCCGGATCCATTCACCACGATTCCCTGCTTTCATCCCGGAACCATCACAACTAACAATCATCTTCCCCGCTTGTTTTTTAAATGAAACTGGTAAACGAATGATACGACGGCGGATCTGACTAAAACTGATCACTGGAAATGGACCAAGTCTTTTCGATAACCCACTCATCATTCCTTCTAATGCCCGGTAATCAAAACCTTTACTTTTAAGAACTGCAAGAAACTCGATCATGGAATCTGGGTAAAAAAATGGTTGACCAACCTTACGATGATTCATCTTTTTCAATTCCCTCAACCAAGTTTCTAAAAAATTCAGGTTAATGTAAAACTCACCACGTTTCACCAGTTTCTCATTATATTGCTTCCAATTCCTTGTATCCTTGTATTTCTTCCCCCATCTTTTCTTTTTCACCATGCATCCCAAAAAAAGAAATACAACATCCCCTTCTTAAATCATGCCACACAGCAGATTAAGCATGATTTTTTCTACTAGTCAAAGGCAATTATGAACAAAAAAACAGTTGATTCGATGATACAACAGTTCTTTTTGTAGAAATACCCAGTCAGCAACATTCTAAACCGGGTAAAAAACGATGCATCGGTACA
>JBNGCV010000277.1:0-1367 GCA_049975465.1 Kosmotogaceae bacterium
AAGCAATATTTTATGATATTTGAAAAAAGGCATAGTGAAAGAAATAGGACTACGGGGCTAAGAACGTATGATTTACGATTCAGTGCTAAAGAGAAACTTTCATTATTGCCCTTTTTACGATTCAGAATAGTATTTAATAATGTGTTTAACCGATGCAATTAAGAATTACCATGAGCAAAGAATTAACAAAAAGGGCTGGCCAAAAAGCACAAAAAAGATGTTTGAAATATTCAGTTTCTGCGGATATCAGCAAGGACAAATTTGATAGCTGTGTTTCAGTTATCGACATGGACCAACAAGTCAGGGTTATAGCTACCAAGTCGTTTAAAAACAGCGAGGGTGGGTTTAATGAGTTTGATAAATGGCAGAAAATCAAGTGTAAAGAACCTGTTCCGATTGTATTCATTATGGAGGCAACAGGGGTTTATTATGAGAAACTGGCCTGGCACCTGCACCGGCAGGGTTGCCATGTGAGCGTTGTTCTGCCCAACAAGTCAAAAAAGTACATGCAGTGTTTGGGACTTAAAAGCAAGAACGACAAAATCGATTCCATCGGCCTGGCCAGGATGGGTGCGGAACAATCCCTTCCCAGGTGGAACGCCCCACGGAAAATTATCGCGGAACTACGCGATATTACCCGTTATCGCGAAGATCTGCAAGAATCCAGGACAAAGTTCAACAACCAGTTGTCCTCCTATTTGTGCGGGGAGTTTGTAAACGGGTCAATTGTCGAAGGACTGGAGTCGGTGATTGCCCTGCTTGACCAACAAATTGATGAGACAGAAAAATCGATAAAAGAAAAGTTGGCAGAAGACGAAGAATTGCAAAAAGGAGCAAAAAAACTTGTTGCCATAAAAGGGCTGGGTATAATTTCTGTGGCCACCATATTGGCAGAAACCAATTGTTTCGATATGTTTTACAACCAGCGCCAACTGGTCAGTTACGCGGGCTACGATGTGGTACAGAACCAGTCTGGCAAGCATGTAGGTAAAACAAAGATATCAAAGAAAGGTAATGCGCACATACGTAGAATATTGCACATGCCGGCATTAAATGTTGTGAATTTTGGCGTGCCGGAATTTGTGAACCAATACCAGAGGATTTACAGCAGAACCAAAATAAAAATGAAAGGATATGTTGCGGTACAACGCAAATTACTTTGCTTGATTTATACTTTATGGAAAAACAAAGAAGATTATGACCAAGATCGTTTTAAGAACAATAAACATCCGGAAATGCAGAGCGGGAGCTCCTCTTTCCGCTTGGCTTCGTAGAAGCCAAAAAGTAGGCGGTCAAAACCGCCTACACAAGATGAACTTCCGTATAAAGCTTTCGCAGGAAGTCCTCTTTCCGCAAATGTAAAAATA
>JBNGCV010000278.1:0-1360 GCA_049975465.1 Kosmotogaceae bacterium
ATCTACACCAATATCGGAATGAATAATGAGATAACCCGCAGCATCCTGAAAGCACGTAAAAGTGATGAAACTGAAATCAGTCCACAGGCCATTATTAATGCCTATCATTTCCGCGCTCGAGACGAGCTGGTGAACCGGGCGCTGAAAGATTTCGGTACTGAACATCTTCCCTTCAAACGGTTCGCCTCAAACGCGGCTTTTTATTATCTGATGTGTATTTCATTCTTCCTATTCGAAGCTTTCAAATATGATATCGATTCTCCGGCAATCAAGATCACCTGGTATGCTGAAAGCTTCAGAAGAAAGGTCCTTGATATTGCGGGACAAATTATAAGAACCGGCCGCCGGATTTTTTTGAAATTGCCGGAAGTAACAAGCACTGTCCTCTGTTTCGAGCAGTTGTGGAACCAAAGCGGAAGTATTTCTAAGATACCACCGGCACCGGTCTAAAAATTATCACCGTCATAGATGATACCTTGTGTCTCTAATAATCAACCGATGGCACAGGTTTGTTCTCAGATTGTTCCGGACTGTGGTTTTGTAATAAAAATCAAGCAGTGAGTAAAATAATCTCTGTGGTATCCGACATATGAACTCGTGCGCCAAGGATTTATCATCTCAAGCTGGTAAAATTGCGGGCGGTGCCCACATTTGCAAAGGAATCGCTCAGTTTAGGTACAAGTACTTTTTGATTTGGATATTTTTCTTTATTTGGATGATCAAAGTTTAACAGAATTCCATTTTCTGCAATCGATTCTACTACCTCATAGAAGGTAACTCCTCTTCTTTTGAATAGAAGTTCGTTTTTTTCTTGGTTGAAATCGAATTTCACTATAATAATCTACTATATTGTGCGCACATTGTCAATACAATAATCTAAATAACTCATATTAATGATAATGATAAATCATTTTTTTTTTGCATTCTAATTATATGTATTTTAATAAATTATGTGTTCTAATGCTAATCAATGAGTTTTTGCGAGAATAATTTTCTTATTGCTGGATAACGTTCACTTGAGTTGCCTGGCGCCACCTCAAACAAAGCACTTCCTTTGCAATTGTAACTTCACTTTTCAAATAACACAACTTCTTTGCCATATTCACCGCCAGGTCAACTCCAAGTGGTTGTTATGTTTTTATCTATTATAATAATTAAATAGAAATAACAAATTTTATAACCTGACATTAAACGAAAAAAATAATAAATATACTAAATATTCTTAGTTAATCAGCTTTTATCCAAGGATCCTTAAATGCATAACCAATATGTGCGCTAATATTGAATTTCAAAAGGCCTCCATAAGGATTGTAACTCAAATATGAACCACCAGTTGTTAAACCAAATACAATACCAGAAT
>JBNGCV010000279.1:0-1341 GCA_049975465.1 Kosmotogaceae bacterium
AATCGCTGCACTCACTCCCAGCTATGGCGGTATATCTCATCAACGTCTAGATAATGGTGAAGTACTGAGTTGGCCTTGCCCTGATCCTTCCCATCCAGGAACACCGATTTTACATGTTGGAAAATTTGCACGCGGTAAAGGAAGATTTATACCAGCGATTCACCTGGATCCATCTGAATTACCTGATGATGAATATCCAATGATGTTGACGACTGGCCGGGTAATTTATCACTGGCATAGTGGTGAACAGACTCGCCGTGTAAAAGAGCTTATGGAAATCTATGGCCATACAATAATAGAAATCTCACCAGAAGATGCCTGTGTCATAGGTTTAAATGAGGAAATCAATAAAGTTAAAGTCACCTCTCGTAGAGGTGAGATCATCGCACATGCATGGGTGACAAATCGCGTTCCTGAGGGTTTGATCTATGGAAATTTCCATTTTCCAGAGGCAAATATCAACTATTTGACCAAAGCAGCTTTGGATCCCATTGCAAAAATTCCTGAGTACAAGGTTAGTGCAGTAAAAATTGAAGCTGTAGAATAAAATTACAGGAGAGTGACAACCCCATTGTTTATTCAGTGGGGTTGTTTTATTTTAACGATTCTTGAATGATTTTTTCAGCTTCAAGGAAATTTTCCTTAGTATTTAGGTTAAAGAATGCTATGCCACTTGGATCAAGTTCTAAGCATAAAGCTAATTCCATTTCAATAACTTTCACATGAGAAAGCCAGGAGATTGCACGCCATTGATTTTGCATAATCGCTTGATAAATCGCGTCTTTGCAAGGATCGCGGCGGTAAACAGCGTGCAGAGGTTCATAAAAATCCTTCCCGGTCTTGGGTATTGCCACATCCGCCCCACTCTGAATTAACAGGTCTAGTCCCTTTAGAAGAATGTTTGTGTTCACAAAAGGTAAATCACATGCCACAACCGCGACATAATCATTATTAGATATGTTCATGGCTGTATAGAGACCGCCAAGTGCACCCTTGTCTGGAATAGTATCATCAACGGTGTTGACGCCTAAAAATGAGAAATATGAAATGTTGCTTGTTACGACGAATAATTCTTGAGCAATGGGCTCTACGCGTTCTATTACTCGTTGAATCAGCGGTTGTCCCGATAATGACATGAGCGCTTTATTCTCACCCATCCTGCTTGATTTTCCGCCTGCCTGGACAACCACACTAAGGTCAATGGTTTTCTTTTCGCTTTGTTTCTTCATAATTTATCAGTTGTTTATTATAATGGAGAATGAGTATTAGGATACATTTACCTGCAGTAATAATGGAAGCATATAAAATTAATTTTCGTTAGTGTAACATTGTTTCTGTAAA
>JBNGCV010000280.1:0-1331 GCA_049975465.1 Kosmotogaceae bacterium
ATTTAAGGCAGAACTATTTTATTGGGTATAAACATTTGTAGTTTGTATGTCTCAGAAATTCTGGAAAATAAGCGATGGCGGCCCGGTAGAGGTATCAAAGACGAAACTCAAAGAGGAAAAACTACTTGAGGAAAACTTAGAGGACTGGATAACGAATGATCCAAAAATACTCGGTGAACCATTATTATTGATTGGTAGGCAAGTCCGAATACCAGATATTAATGATAAACTGGATTTATTGGCGTTGGACCCACAGGGTAATGCCGTAATCATAGAACTTAAGCGTGGGCGACTGAAGGATCCTGTGGACATGCAGGCCCTTCGATATGCCAGTTATATCTCAAAATGGGGTTTTGAAGACTTTGATGATCAGGCCCGACAGTTTTTTGGCGAATTTGGTAATCCCGATTTTAATTTCAATGAGAAATATGAGACTTTTTGTTCTGATGTAGGAATAGATAACATCCCAGATATTAATTCAGATCAAAGAATCATACTTGTGGGGGCTGAGATAAAGGACAAACTGGGAAGTGTGGCGCTATGGTTGTTTGAGCATAACATTGATGTGAAGGTAATAGAGGTGGATCTATTCAAGGAGGGAGATGTTATTTTTCTGCAACCACAGGTTATAATTCCATTACCAGTAAGCAAGTTTGACGAAGTGGGGAAAAGGAGTGGAGGAGATACTTCCCGCCCCTGGATAGTTAACGGAAAAAGATGGCATTTGGAGAATAGATGTAAACCGACGACTAAAGAAATGCTGCTAAAATTAAATGATATTGTACCCGACAATTTTGACGTTGAAGGACCACGATGGAACCAAAAGGACTACGTTGCCTATAGGATAGGGAATTACAACTGGCTATCCATAGAAACACACGCCAATCTGCTTAAATTGCGCTTTTTAGTCAAGGCTGGATCTTTCGACCAGAATGAGATTGCAGAAAAACTTGGTATCGAAGAATTTGACAGGGAAGCCCCTGGCTCTGAAAAATTATCATTGCCCAGTTCAGTAATTGTACTAACCAAAACAGAAGATAAGGATAAGATAGTTCTTAGAGTGAAAGATGATTTTGACTTAGAAAGTGAAGAATTCATGAATCTCTTGGAAGAGGCATATAGGGCGTTTCCAAAATAAGAGAATATCAAAAAAGTAAAAGATATTATATACTTATATGCATATATACATATATGGCAAAGAAAAGAACGACAATAACAGTTGAAGAAGAATTATTGGATTTCGCTCACTATCTTGGCCTTAACCTCTCCGGTTTTCTCGAAGAAAGATTGAAGGATCTACGAGCAGCACTAACCGAAAAAAATGATGCGGG
>JBNGCV010000281.1:0-1330 GCA_049975465.1 Kosmotogaceae bacterium
GGGTGTATAGATGAGAAGGAAGAAAATGAGGAGGAATTAGTAATAAACTATCCTCCTGTTGCGATTCTCATTGTAAGTGATGACATTGTACTTGTTAATGAACCTGTATTATTTAATGCTACAAATTCGATTAATGAGAAAACTGGTGATAAATATTTGAATAATCTATTTTACTACTGGGATTTTGATGATGAAAGTGAATTGATCATTTCATCGGAATCATATATTAAACATACCTTTTCTAAAAATGGAGTATATAATGTCAAATTGACCATAAAAGCTGACGATGGATATGAATCAATAGATAATATTACAATTACAGTAGTATATCAAGATATGGGGGTATCAGCTTAACTCCTAATTGAGTATTATTTCTATAAACCACCAATTAATGCAGAATATGGTTCCGGCGAATGAGATATTGCTTGTTCTATCAACCTATAGAATAAAAGACCCCTAGACCTCGATGTTCTCCGATTGAATCGGAAAGTGAATTCATCAAGATAATAATCTAGATGTTGAGGACTAAATGAACCATGATGTGTACCAAGCATCCATCTCTTAACCAAAGATGCAACTCTGTGAACACCTGGCATTGATACATGGGCTGGATTATCCGATGATGATATTACAGTAATGTCATGTATGTAACCCTTCTCGGTCAATTTAGAATATCCGGACCATCCATCAGTTATCACTGTGGATCCTGGTTCTATCATATCACACACAAAAGGGGTTAGGCTATCAGCAGAAACATCCATTATCTGACGTAATCGAACCCTTCCAAGTCCTCCTTTCTCATTCAATTCAACTGCTATAGCAACTATTGATTTCTTTTCCACCCATCTCCCCACTACTCCTGTTTCTTTCCCACCAAGATAAGATTCATCCACTTCAACCAGGCCCGATAATCGCTCCCGATCTGGTCTTATCATTGCTCTCCTCAGCTTATGGAGCATGGCCCAAGCTGTTTGGTAGCATTTGAAACCAAGAACCCTCTGAAGACCGAGTGCATTAGTTCCTTGCTTCTGATTTGTTATATACCAGATAGCGGAAAACCACGTTCGAAGTGGTGTTCTTGTTCTATGGAATATTGTACCAGCTGTGACTGTTGTCTGATGAAGGCAAGATTTGCAGGTCAACCTTCCTCGAGTTGTTCGATAGGGTTCTTTCTGGGCACTACATGAAGGACAAATGAAACCGTTTTTCCACCTGATCTTTTCCAAATATTCATAACATTTCTCTTCTTCTGAAAACCAATCCATGAATTCATTCCAATTCCTGGGATAGTCAACACCGGGTTCTGGCATCATATTGGAGTATGTCGTGA
>JBNGCV010000282.1:0-1321 GCA_049975465.1 Kosmotogaceae bacterium
GGGTGGACAAATTATCGTGGGTGTCAGAAAGTACGCCGATTTTCATATAAGGTCTCCTGTCGTTAACGTTATCGATTATACGCGATAAGAATAATTTTTCAGCAGGGAAATCAGGAATTAACAAGAGAAAAAATCGAATGTCTGAGAGCTTATGATTTGCCCTGCTTTATATGAAATTATAAATGTCAAAATTAGACCTACGCCCTGCCCTCCACCACCGTAAAATCTTCACCCCTGCTGCGAGTTTAATTTGCTCATAGTAAACTGAGACTTTAATCCCCCCCGCCTGCGGGGGGTCAGGGGGGTCAAACATGAAATACAAAGCTGTTAGAAATAAAATTGTCGCCGCCATCCAACGCTAACATCGTCACATCACAATCCATCTCAACCTCTTGAATAGTAATTACCTGGAATAAACATAACTTCTTGCCTACATATATCTTATCGCCTGCCCTGATGTTTTTTGCATATCGCCATTGACCACTCGTGAAATTATCTGGAATTGCTTCTTGCAAGTGATAATCAATTTCAGTTATAACGCCTTCTATATTGGACATAACATCCGAAGCCGAAAACCGCAATACCTTTAACCCCAGACTTTCCATGAATTTATCTCTTTCCTGATCATGTTCAATTTGCTCAGGATAAGAGTGTACTGTTTCCCCGTCAACCTCAACCACCAGTCCTGCCTTTCGTGCATAAAAATCAACGATATAACGATTGATGGGATGTTGACTTCGAAATTTTATGCCTAATTGCTTGCTTCTCAGATATTGCCACAGTCTTTTCTCCGGAGGTGTGGTTTGCTTTCTCAATTGTCTTGCTTTTTGAAAATGATGCGCAGGAATGTCATCCCAATGGCCAGTTGGGTAAGATTGGGATGTCTTTCGAAGGCACAAAACCAAATTCTCAGGAAGTAAATAATGAGTTTGATTAGATTTTTCCAATGTAAGGACTATCATTTTCCCATTGTAATGATCTGATTTTGATTGTTTTATCTGTAAAGCATTATTATTCAAATCAAAAATTCGATCGCCTGGCTGAAGTTCTTTGATCATTTTCAAGTGGAGAACTTGCCCCCCTAGCCCCCCGCAAGCGGGGGGAACTTTTTTGCCGCTGTTAATATAATCAGCAACAATACAGGGAATTTTTGTTTCCCCAATTACAGTGTCAGGGTTTGAATAAATCATCTAGAAAAGGATTGCTTCATCGTTTCATTGGTGCGTCAATGTAAGAAAAATTATAATCTGAATTCTTTGAAAAAGAATTTAGAAAAAAGAGGCTTAAGACAATAATTTTCTTATTCCACTTAATATTCACA
>JBNGCV010000283.1:0-1313 GCA_049975465.1 Kosmotogaceae bacterium
ATTAATGACATAAAGGTTTCTAATGTTTAATGATAAAACAAGTCCAAAAAAACCTATGATTATCACCGAAGCAAAACCTGATCATTACGATCAAATTGCCAGTTTCCTCAACGAAAACAAGCCAATTCATCAACATTTGGATTGGTTGGGTACCTTGGATTGGCTTGGGTATCAACCCTATTTATTATTGATGGACAACAAAAAAATTAATGCTGTTTTATGTGCAACGCCTGAAAACGAGGAATCAGCCTGGGTTCGAACCTTTGTAGCAAAGAAGAAATTGCCACTTGATGAAACATGGCAACGATTACTTTCAAAAGCCATTAATAATTTGAAAGAGAAAAATATAAAACAACTGGCAGCCCTGGCACTGAACAATTGGTTTGAAGGTTTGTTATCAATATCGGGTTTCAAACATCGACATAATATTGTTGTGTTGGAATGGGGAGGAAAATTACCCCCAAAAGAAATAAAAAATTCAAGTGTTGAAATCCGTCCCATGAATTTAGCTGATCTCCCTGAAGTTCACAACCTGGACAAACTTGCATTTCGTCCAATTTGGCAAAATTCCCTCGCTGGACTCACAAAAGCATACGAACACCCAGGAATAAGCACTGTTGCCGTATGTCAGGGGAAAATAGTCGGATATCAAATCAGCACATCTATGATCATTGACGGACATCTGGCTCGACTGGCCGTGCACCCCGAACACCAGCACAAGGGAATAGCATCCAATTTGGTTTTCGATTTATTAAGGCAATTTGACCAACAAGGATTTTGGAGAGTGACGGTAAACACACAATCCGACAACTCACCCTCATTGAAACTCTATGACCACTTTGGATTCGAACCTACGGGTGAAAAAATACCTGTGTATGAATTAAATTTATAAGTTAAGTCTTTTTGCTTTTTAATTCATTGCGATTACAAATGAAAATTAATGGCCATATTCGGCAAAATTATCAAATCCAGAATAATGAGAGTCATTATGTCAACCCATCTAAATAAACGTGAATTATTACGTCAGAAGAGAAAAGCACAGCAGCGAAGAAAAATCTATATTACTGTTCTCATCATTATCGGTGTTCTTGTGGTTTTTGGTTTGTTTGCCTTCCTGCCAAAATTAATCTCAAAATCAGCTAACTATGGATCCAGTCAGGGTTTCGTATTGGGAGACCCAAATGCACCGGTGAAGGTCGTTGCATTCTCGAGTTATTCCTGCGGATACTGCAAAATATTCTCAGAAAGTCTTGAAAAGGATTTTATTGAAGATTATGTAGATACTGGGAAAGTTTATTATCGTTATGTAAATA
>JBNGCV010000284.1:0-1311 GCA_049975465.1 Kosmotogaceae bacterium
CTCTTTTTCTGAAGAATGTTAAGAACCCAATAAATATCCTTCAAACAGCAATTTCTAAAATGCAAATAATTTTTTAATTACGCAAAATATTCTGTTCAATTAGAAAAATTTTCCAAATATTTTTGCATTATTTCGCTAAAATTCCATCATATATACTATTTTCCTATGTTATTACGCTAATCTAAGTACTTGTTCATACCTGAATAAGTTGTATGTTAAATTTATCAATCCTATAATTCCTGTCGCTCTTGAAATCCCTACTGACCTTATGAACAACCCATTCATACTTTGTTCCATAAATCCAAATATATGCTCTACTCTGGCTCTGGTCTTTGATTTTTGTCGATTATTCTCTTTTTGCTCTGCTGTCAATGGTTTGTTTCGGTATCCCTTTTCGTTTACTTGATTTTTCATGTTATATTTTGCAATTATTTCTTCTTGCTTTTCACCTGTATAGGCGCTATCGGCATGTAATTCCTGTCCGGAATCGCTCTCGTCTAATAAATCTTCTAATGCCTGCGAATCGTGTACTGAGGCATCGGTTACTACATAATCGTTGATGAATTTACTCTTCGTGTCAACCTTCGCATGATTCTTGTATCCGAAATACTTTTCACCATTCTTTTCTGTCCACCTTGCATCTGTGTCTTTATGGCGCTTCTTATTTGGATTGTCTTGCCAAAGATCATCACCTTCACCAGACTTGATTTTTGTGTTCTCTTCTCGTGTGTTCCTTTGTCGTGGTGTCACTGTAAAACTCGCATCTACCAATTGTCCTTCGTTGAATATTAGTCCGCGAACCTGTAAATATTCCCTGAATTGCTTAAACAATATTTCTATTAATCCTAACTTTATAAGATTCTCTCTGAATAGCCAGACTGTCTTTTCATCAGGTACTTTATCGCCTGTCTCTAATCCTAAAAACTCTTGAAAACTTCTTCGGTCTATTATCTGATACTCTACTTGCTTGTCACCAAGTCCGTAATATCGCTGTAATATCATTATTTTGAACATCATCACATAATCATATGGCTTTGCTCCTGCATTGTTCTTCTTGTCTGAGTTAATCAAGTGTGTTTCTAAGGTTGGACGAAATATCTCGAAATCAACTACTTTGCTTATGGCTTCTAAGGGATTGCCTATGGCTGTCAATCGTTCTTTTCTGAATTGCTCGTCAAATAATCCTCTTTTGCCTCTTGATTTGTATCTTTGGTGCTTCATTTGATTGTTCCTTGTATTTTTGTGCTTTTTCATGCTACAAAAATAAGAATATTCCCTTGCTTTTCAATGAGTTAATTTTTAGAACTCCCC
>JBNGCV010000285.1:0-1304 GCA_049975465.1 Kosmotogaceae bacterium
GGCTGGGACATTCTGCCACCCAGAAGCCGTCCTCACCGGGGTATATTATGACTTGCCGCATGGTATCCGCTCAATTTTACCTGATATTACATCTGCGTCCGCTTATTAACCTGCTGGGGATAGAGGCGACGGCAAGGAAAAAGATGTGGGAAGACAGCTTCGGGAAGATGAAGCGAGAAAATTATGCCGACATCAGGCGGCCCTGGGCGCGGTCGGCGGGCGGCGCTCTAAGTGCAGAGAGCGCTATGATCCCAGCCATAACCCAAAAGCCATCGATCTTCCAGTTCATGCTGGAATGTATGTTGCAAAGGGTTTATAGACTAAAAGGTATCTAATACAAAGTAAATATAAACATGGATTTGCGTCATAATAGTTCTTCTGGCGAGGATAAAAGAAAATAGACTGCGCAACTATTGGAGTGTATTTTGTGACATATAACACTAAATATTCCTTGGTGATATAGATGGAAGGTATTAAGAATGAAACTATTGGCATTGGCAGTATAGTAGAAATTATAAAATCCAAAAATCGTGAAATAGAGTTTGTCAGAGTTCCACTATTTGAGTTATCAGCAAATGATTTCCTCACTTATGCTAAATCTGACCTTGTGGATAACGATGAAAAAGGGTTGATAAATGCTCTAAGCAATGCAAAGAGAGCTATTTCAAATAGAATTGATGAAATAATAATGTTATCACTTCTAAGAAAAATTAGTTTAAAACAGAGATGGAATATTCCTACTAAAATGGATAAATTAGGCGCTATAGGGATCTTTGTACCCGGTATATTGCAAAGAAAAATCACTTCAAAGAGAAATCTTTTGGAGCATGAATATATTAAACCAAAGGATTCCCAAGACGTAGTGGATATTATTGAAATCGCAAAATTATTTTTAGCTAGTACCGAAAGATATATTGAACTTGGGCGTCTTGGTGCGATCGATCCACTCGACGGCAGTTGTATATTATTTAATATATTTTCAGGTAATATCGAGATTTATATGGAAGATCATGACGAAATTATTGAGATCTCACAGATTAATGAAGACGATTTGATGGATTTGGCAAAAGAGTTGACAAATATAAAAACTCACGGTTCATACTCCGTACGTCATGGAGATGAGAGCTGGGATGAATTTCATGCTGAGAAAATAAATCATATTCGGAGGTTCGGCACTTGATCAATCGAGCTTCCCTTCGTTGGGGGGGTGCGAAAAAGACGCATGCAAGCATGAAATGGTGTATATATATTACCACAAGAAGACCCAGTAACTAGATACGAATACCGCGAGACGATCCCATGAC
>JBNGCV010000286.1:0-1285 GCA_049975465.1 Kosmotogaceae bacterium
AGTACAGACTATTACACGCGACCTTTCAGCAACCTATGCCAGATTTTGCACAGATACATTTCAAAGTGCGAGCCAAATTGCCGATAAATTTCATAGGCTATGTTCTATAATATGTAATCTAAAAAGCTTATATTTGCAATATGAAGCTAAAAGAAATACAAAAGTTACTGTTGCAATTAACTGCAGAAGAGCAAGAAGCTGTTACTGAGCGAATTTACGAGATGTTGGAGGGATACAATTACAACCTCAATAATGTTGAAAATGTGCAACGAGAAAAAGAGGGATATATTTGCCCTTATTGTAGCAGCAATAACACAAAGAAGAATGGCGTGATTAAAGGTGTGCAAAGGCATCTGTGTAAAGAATGCGGAAAGAACTACAGATCCAATACAGGCACTGCCACCGCTCATTTAAAAAAGAAAGAAAAATTTAAAAGCTACATTATTCATTTTCTTGCTGGCAAATCAATCCGGGCGTGTGCATCTTTGACGGGAATAAGTATTCAGACATCTTTTGACTGGCGCCATAAGATACTATCATCATTGCAAAAACAACAGGATTCAACGATGCTTGGCGGAGTTTGTGAAAGTGATGAAATATTTTTCACGTTTTCGGAAAAAGGCAATAAGAACCTAAAGCGTAAGGCTCGAAAAAGAGGCAAAAGCATTTATGAAAAGAAAAAAAGAGGAATAAGCGACGAAAAGCTTGCAGTTATTATTAGCAGCGACAGAACAGGGAATAAGCATATTAAAGTTGCTAAAAGAGGAAGAATAAGGAAGAAAGATATTGAAAATGCATTAAAAGGACGCATTGAGCCAAATACTGTTCTTTGTACAGATGCACATCGAAGTTATACAGCTTTTGCTAAATCCAACAATATTGAACATCATACAATTAAAGTGTCTGCAAAAGAACTAAAAAGAGGAATCTACCATGTACAGAATGTAAATTTTATTGCTAAAGATCTAAGAGATTGGCTCTCTCAGTTTGGAGGTGTATCTTCAAAGTATTTGCAAAACTACCTCAATTGGTATTCAATGCTGGAAAGTATTAAACAAACAGTCAATGCTCCAAGGCTAATTGCAGGTCTTGTTGCTGCATCAACTTCTGCCTGGCAACTATTTCAAAATATTCATAGTTTGGAATATTCATTTTAGAACACAGCCTTTAATTTTTAATGATGTTAAATTAAGTATTCATTATCACAAAACAATATTTCTACTTGTTATTGTACTTATAAACTAATCGCCCTCCATTCACAATAAATTTCGCATTATATCTGCAA
>JBNGCV010000287.1:0-1279 GCA_049975465.1 Kosmotogaceae bacterium
CTTTCTACCTTTTTGCAGTGGAGTCTAAAAAGCAATTTAATTTGTTATTAGCATTACCTTTTAGTACAGTCTGGGGGCATTGTTGATTGTCCTGATGGTCGACTCGAAGTCAACCCCAATTTTGTCGCAGTACCATTGAATGGCATGAAATCGCGGAAGATTTTCCTTTTGGATTAATTCAAAACCTTCTTCGCGTGTAATTCTTCCTTCTCTAATCTGATTACTGCGGAAAGTGTCATTAATTGTTAAGCCAGACATCAAATAGTACATGTAATCGGATAGCGGTACTGTACCATCATCAATTCGCCATGTGCTGGGTGTTTCGTCCGATGTTTCCCATCCATATTCTTCAATTAGAGTTTTATTTACTTCCGATTCTTTCCACTCTAAATAATTAAATAAACGCAGATAATTATGCGGAATGATGTAAAAAGAAAGATACCCACCAATTGTATCTACCAATGATCTGTTAATATAAGCTGGATTTTGAATATATTTCTTAAAATAATTAAGCGCCAATTTAACTTTGTCAGATACCTGATTATTCGATCGGGCAAAGGAAGGTTTGATCCCGGAAAATCCAGCCTTAAAAAATGTGTGTTCTAAGGGCGTTGCACACAGCACAATCAAATCGCGACCAAGCTTTTTCCCAATCTGGTTGGCGTGATAAAAGAATTGTTGACCAACACTTGTTAACACAGGAATTGTCCCTAAATCAGGCTTTTTCAACCACGCCTGGAGGTTTGCTTTGATGTTCTCTTTCTTCCGATCCAGGTCAGCTTTAATCACAATTTGCTCAACGCCAAGTGTTTCACACATCCGTTTCTGGTTTCTATGTGCCATATCGGTTGCAACACCCCAATCATACGTAAAAGCAACAACATCAAGTCCAAAAACCTTTTTGACAAGATGCAACCCATAGCTGCTGTCACGCCCGCCGCTAAAGGAAACCACGCATTTAACCTTACCATCGGGATCTTTATTGTTGTCAAGTAAGTCTTGCAGCGCATCCATCCCTAAGAGATTTTTCTTTTCATAATGATGACAAAAATTACAAACGCCGTTCTCATCAAATTCAATAAAAGGAAAGGTTTCGGGCAAGACACATCTCGTACACCGCTGAAGTTGGTCCACCTTTTCTTTTGCTTGTTTAAATTCATCAACAAGCGCTTGGTTATGAAAATTTTCGTAGCTTTTGAAAACAGGAATTTGTCGATTTCCGCTCAAGTCTTTAATTGGCATTGGTTTACTCCACTCTCCATTAATAATCGTTAATAAA
>JBNGCV010000288.1:0-1278 GCA_049975465.1 Kosmotogaceae bacterium
CGATAAAACCGATATTTAGCTAAAATAGATATATCAAGAGCAACAAATATCTATTAAGGAATTGTCTTATGCAACTAAGCTTCTTCGACCATGCAATGCAGTACCAAGGCGGCAGAAAGAGTATGAAGTTTCTCAATGAAATGAAAGAGATCATTCCCTTTGAAAACCTTGTATCTATTCTAGTTGAAGAAGGCATCTATAAGCCGGAGGTAGGCAAGAGAGGCGGAAGACCGCAAACCCCTGCAAAAATACTCTTAGGGGCACTGTTCCTACAAAGCTGGTACAGCCTGAGTGATCCAATGACGGAAGAGCTGATACACGATAGAATATCTTTTAGAAAGTTTCTTGATATAAAAGATGAAGAGACTATACCCGATGAGACAACTATCTGTAAGTTCAGGCTTAAACTTATAGAAAAGAAACTGCTCTCCCGTATCTTTGATGAAGTCAAAGATATGATGATGCAAAAGAACCTTATACTCAATGAGGGTACATTGGTAGACGCTACACTTATCCATAGTCCTGAACCAAAAAGAAAAAGAGATAACAAGGGCAAAACCATCTCAAACGAAGCACATGATAAAGAAGCTACTTACACATCTAAACGGGGACAGAAGTACCATGGACATAAGATGCATATTGCCACCGATACAAATGGTGTAATCAAAAAAGTGATAGCAACCACTGCGTCAACCCATGACAGCACTCAGTTTGATGCATTGACAGAGGATGAACAAAAAGCAATCTTTGCAGACAGTGGATACATGTCCAAAGAGAGAAAAGTAATATTACGTAAAAAGGGTATTTTCAACGGTATTGTAGAGAGAAGAGTAAGAGGTCAGTCTAAACTCAGAGCCAAACAGTCAAGAAACAATAAACGCTTTGCAAAACTTAGAGGTTTAGTAGAACTGCCCTTTGCATTTATGAAACATCACATGAATTTCAAAGAAACAAGATACTTAGGATTGGAGAAAAACCAGGAACACTTTTGCTTGATTGCAGCCTGTGCAAATCTGCGAAGAGTGCCACAACTGATGAAAGCCTATGGATAGGTATGAAAAGAGAGTAAAAAGTGCCTAAATTGGCATAAAAAAGTAAAATATATCACAATATTGGAGGTGATTTCAAAGAAAAATAGCTAAAAATTGGAAACTTGATTTTTTAGATGCTATAATATTTGAAATCGGATGTCATTATTAATCCAATACTCTGATTTTAATATTTCTAAACCAAACGGTATATCCGTGATCCTGCAGACCAATGTATCCTTCCTTTGAG
>JBNGCV010000289.1:0-1268 GCA_049975465.1 Kosmotogaceae bacterium
ATCGGTATTGAAATTCGACTCATTAACAAAAATGGAGAGACTCTTGGAAGTAGTTTGCCTTATGAAATTCCTGAGCTCTCTCTAGCACTTGCTATGAATACCGGCACACGCAGCTCAAAAACACAGGGGCTTGTTGTTTTAACAGTAATACCAATTGATATTGAAGATAAGCGTTATGGATTATTTGTCGTGGGAGAAATAACCCAGGATACATTTTTTAAACTTCTAATCCAGCTTCCTACATTTCTTTTAAAAGATGTATGAAATCGAACTGAAGCTTAATGTTCCTTTTAATCTTGACATAACACTAGATTGTGGTCAGACCTTTAGATGGGAAAAAAACAATGGTTATTGGAAAGGTATAGTAAGAAATACGGTCCTTTTTGTCACACAAAATGGTAATATACTGAAGGTAAGGTCCTCTTCTAAAACCCTTCTTGGAAGGAATCTAATAAATGGAATAAAACACTATTTTTCACTTGATCACGATTTACTCACTATAACAAACTATTTGTCTGGAAAGTTAAAATTTTTTAATGAATATTCCAGAAATGTATCAGTGGATGCTTTCAAAGAATCCAGCGGGTTGAGAATATTAAGACAGGATCCTTTTGAGATGGTAGTTCAATACATGATTTCGACGAGAAATAGCATTCCAAATATCAAAAGAATTTCTGATAATCTCTCTGCTTTTTTCCCGGAAAATCGCTTGATGATTAACCATGAAACATTCTATACATTTCCAACTTTAAAACAATTGAAAGGACTATCAATTAATGATTTCAGAAGTTTAAAACTTGCTTTCAGATCAAAATGGTTACATGAATTAACGGAAAAAATCGAATCAGAGGACTTCTTTATCAAACTTAAGGAACTAAGCTTGAAAGAAAAACTGGAAACCTTGATGCGATACAAGGGCATTGGCTTTAAGGTTGCCAGTTGTGTTGCACTTTTTGGTTATGGAGAACTGAATGCATTTCCTGTTGATATTTGGGTAAAAAGAATAATGGAAAACCTTTACAATATTACCGGTTCCACAAAAAAGATAATGGAGTTTGGGATGCAAAGTTTTAGTCCATATGCCGGTTATTATCAGGAGATGCTTTTTAGATATATTAGAACAAGAAAGGGAATAATAAATATATGCAAATAAATATTGTTGGTGGAGGACTTGCAGGCTCAGAAATTGCGTTAACACTAGCAAGAAACAAAATTAAGACAAAATTATACGAAATGCGGCCCAAGAAAATGACAGAAGTACACAAAAC
>JBNGCV010000290.1:0-1261 GCA_049975465.1 Kosmotogaceae bacterium
GCGTTATATAATTGATAATCAACAATATACGGTGCATTAAACAATTTTTCGATTTGAACTTTTATGATCGATTTGATTTTATGTGTTATCAATACGGAAAGGCGATAACACATGCATCAAGGACGGACAATTTTTTCTCAAATTATCGATTTTATGCCCAGGTATGAATTTGACAAGTTTGTTAAAAAATATGATGGGAATTATCGTTGTAGAACATTTAGTAGTTGGGATCAATTTCTCTGTATGATATTTGCGCAATTATCATATCGGGAGAGTTTACGTGACATCGAATCTTGTCTTAAGTCTCAAAGTGGGAAATTTTATCACATGGGTATCAAAGGGAATGTTGCCAGAATGAACTTAGCGCGTGCTAATGAGCGACGAGACTGGTGTATATTTGCTGAATTTGCCCAAACTCTAATTGCTCAAGCCCGACCACTGTACATTGACGATTCTGAATTTATTGCCGCCATTGATGGTACCGTTTATGCTTTGGATTCCACAACTATCGACCTTTGTCTGAGCCTGTTTCCCTGGGCTGAATTCCGGAAAAAGAAAGGCGGAGTCAAACTGCATACTTTACTGGATTTGCAGGGGTCTATTCCGACATTTATTGAAATCACAAAGGCACTAATTCACGATGTGAATATTCTGGATTTACTGATACCGGAAAATGGGGCCTTTTACATTATGGATCGAGGTTATCTGGATTTTGAACGCCTGTTTATTCTTCATCAGGCTGGTTCTTATTTCATCACAAGAGCCAAAGACAATTTGAAATTCATCCGTGTTTATTCTCATAAAGTTGATAAATCAAGCGGACTTCGCTGTGATCAAACGGTTCGCTTAACAGGCTATTATTCCCACCAACATTATCCTGTTCACTTTCGCAGGGTTAAATATTTTGATGCTGAACAGAATAAAGATTTGGTCTTTTTAACTAACAATTTCAAACTATCACCAATGATAATCTCAGAACTGTATCGCAATCGCTGGAAGGTTGAGTTGTTCTTTAAATGGATCAAACAACATCTCAGGATTAAATCTTTTTATGGAACATCTCAAAATGCAGTAAAGATTCGAGTTTGGATCGCAATATGCACTTACCTGGCGGTTGCGATTATGAAAAAGCAGTTGAAAATAGAGATGAGTCTCTACACAATTCTACAGATTTTGAGTGTCTCGCTTTTTGAGAAAATCTCTCTATATCAATTACTTACAGGAACTGATTACAAAAATATCCCCAAGGTTAATACTAAAC
>JBNGCV010000291.1:0-1250 GCA_049975465.1 Kosmotogaceae bacterium
CACTATCATAGTGAGGATGGCGGTGTTACTGTTGAAACCATATATAATGCAGAACTAAAACAAAACGCCCGTTATGATAACAGCTTTAATTTAACTAAAACCCGTGTTGGAAAAATGAAGGTTCAGATGAAAGTCGATCTCGGGGAACACGCTTCTGCAAACATTGAAACAAAGGTATACGAGAAATCTGATGATTCCCTTAACATACTTGAAGAACTTAACCTAAACGGTGAAGGCTCTTCAGGAATTGCCAAAACAACTGTGTTCGCTACTGAAAACAGTGAAGCAAATATTGTCAACAGAGCCTTTGGAAATGCACCATACTCAAGAGGACATATAGAATGCAATGAAATCGTTAAAGGCAACGGTGTTAATGTTGGTACTGTTCCAGAACTTTACGTAAAAAATGAAAAAGCTGAGCTGACGCACGAAGCATCTATTGGACGGGTTAATATTAAACAACTGGAAACGTTAATGGCAAAGGGCTTGACAGAAGAAGAAGCCACCCAGTTAATAGTAAGAGGTATGTTGAAATAAAAGACTACACGAAACTGTACACGTAAATTAAGAAGGTACTTCTATGCTAAAAAAATCATCAAAGAAATACAGCTATTTTTTGATTTTAGTGTTTTATAGTAAAATGAAGAAGCACAAAATATAATTGCGGCTATTTTGATTCAAAAAATGTTGTAGAACACTTTTTGAGAGATAGGAGGTTTTTCTATGAATAGAAAAGTAAAAATTTTGATTGATAGCACAAGTGATGTTCCCTCTGACTGGTTAAAAGAAAGTGATCTGGAAATGGTTCCATTGCATATAAACTGGCCTGATGGGGTTACTGAAGATGACGACGAAAGAAACGAAGAAAGTCTAAAGAAATACTGGCAAAAACTTGTCTCTTCAAAGGAATTACCAAAATCTTCTCAGCCATCACCTGCAATGTTCCTTGAAAAATATAAAAAAGCAATTGATGAAGGTTATGATGAGATAGTGGTCTTTTGTCTTTCTACAGCCATGTCAGGAACATACAACAGTGCATGCATGGCTAAACGGGACGTTGATATTCCCATACAAGTTGTAAACACACGAATGGCAAGTGCTGTAATTCCACTAATAGCAAAAAGATTCAAAGAGCTAATCAGTGAAGGAAAAAACACAGAAAAAGCAATAAAGCAAATAGAAGAAGAAATTGATGCAGGAAAATACAAAGCAATATTCTATGTGTCCAATTTCAATTTCTTAATAAAAGG
>JBNGCV010000292.1:0-1229 GCA_049975465.1 Kosmotogaceae bacterium
ACCGTTTTCCGTTGTCCGATTTGTTCTTGTCTAATGCTTTTTGAGAGGGCGAGCTGGAGGTGGGGTGTGTTTATTTGCTTTCAATTTTCCTGGTTTTTTCGGACTCTCGCTTTCTCGTGTTCTAAACTAAGAAATTAGCCAGAGTGAGTAGAGTGCTTTTAATTATATATAACTAGCAAAACTGTATTTTTGATAAAGTGGTGGATGTTTTGGGGAATAAGGCACATGTACTTCTTTTTACAGTAATTGCTCCTTTTTATAATATTGCATTCAATAAGCAGTTGAAGAATTACAGGAGATTGCTAAGCGAACATAAGAAGTATTTAAGTGATGACATAAACAATGTATTGGATATTGGATGTGGTACAGGGGCCTTTGCACTGGCCTTTGAAGAACTGGGATTCAATGTAACCGCAGTGGATGCTTCTTCATTAATGGTAAGAATCGCAAAAAGAAACCTGAGTGGCTCGGGAGTTAAAATATTGCAGGGTGATTTCTTTGAAAAACTACCCTTTGAAGATAACAGTTTTGACCTTTTAGTCGCTTCATATGTGGTTCATGGACATAAGCAACCGGGTAGAGAAAAATTCTATAAAGAATCAAGAAGAATTTGTAGAAAAGAAATTCTCATTCATGAATTTTTACCCAACAGAAATCCGGTAATTTCCTTCATAGAGTTTCTTGAAAGAAGTGACTACAGAAACTTTACAAAGAACGCTTTTAGAGAACTGAAACAACATTATCCCATCGTAGACAGAATACAACTCTCACCCACAACAGGCTGGTATATTTGTCGATGCAGGAAATAGTATTCACTCGACGGTTAAACCATAAACACCATCTTCGATTTTCTCCACCTTTGCTTTTCCATATATACCTAAAGCTGCTATATAAGCATTACTCAAAGCAATTCCCAGGTTTATAGGAGAACTGCTTTTTAAAATCAGCTTCTTTCCTTTTTCAGTAAACTTGAACTTCCAGGGTTGTTTGTTAAGAGAAGAAGGTGACCAGCGAATAGCTTCAAGTAACTTTTTTTGACTTTTATTCAGTTCTTCCACATTTTTCTCATAAAGCTCATCTAAAGGCTTTCTTTTATCACCCTGTGAAATATATCTGGAAATTCTGCTCTTCAAACTTTTCTTATCTTTAGGAACACCAAAAGTAATTATGGCAGGCACATTTTTCTCGGGAGATTTTGCCATCCAGCAGGTCCCGTAATCATTAACAAA
>JBNGCV010000293.1:0-1226 GCA_049975465.1 Kosmotogaceae bacterium
GCTCCAGTTATGTACTGGTTGAGTCCATTTTTCTTTTGCGTTTTGTATACCCATATAGAGTAATTTTAGTAGTGAATCTTTACTTGGGAATGCTCCTTTCGTTTTGGTTAGTTTTCTAAATTGTCTATGTACTGACTCAATAATATTGGTTGTGTACATCACTTTTCTTATCTGTTCAGGGTATTGGAAATAATGGGATAGGTTCTCCCATTTATTATTCCATGAGTTTAATACTACTGGATATTTAGATCCCCATTTTTCATCAAGTTTCAATAGCTCATCTTCTGCTATATCTTTTGTAGATGCTTGATATACAAGCTTTAGATCTTTCATAAACTCTTTCTGGTCTTTAGAAGCCACATACTTGAGTGAGTTGCGAATCTGATGTACAATGCATAGTTGAACCTGTGTTTGAGGAAATATGCTCTTTATAGCCTCTGGAAACCCATTTAAACCATCTACTGAAGCTATAAGTATATCTTTTATCCCTCTTTGTTGCAGTTGTGTTAATACACCAAGCCAAAAATTAGATCCTTCACTCTCACCAATATAAAGCCCTAGTACATCTTTTTTCCCATCTATCCCCATCCCAAGTACAGTATAAACTGCTTTAGTCTCATACTTTCCACCATCTTTGATTTTATAATGAATAGCATCAAGCCATACAAATGGGTATACCGCTTCTAACGGTCTATTTTGCCACTGTTTGACAGTGTCTATGATCTTATCAGTTATATTAGTTAAAGTACCTATGGAAAGTTCTATTTGGTACATATCATCGATATGTTTGGCTATATCTTTATAGCTCATTCCCAAGCCATACATTGAAAGAACTTTTTGTTCTATATCATCTGTTAAGTGTGTCTGATTTTTCTTTACAAGTTGTGGTTCAAATGATCCTGCTCTATCTCTAGGAGTATCAAGGGAAAACTTACCATCTGAAGTTTTTATAGTCTTACTTGTAGATCCATTCTTTCTATTCTTCTTACCAACTAATACTTCATCAGTAATATGTGATTCCAACTCTGCTTCAAGTGCAGCTTCCACTAACTGTTTTACCAGTGGAGCTAATACTCCATCTTTACCACTAATCTTTTTACCAGCCATTATATCTTTAACGGCATCATTAAAGTCAAACTCTACTGCTTCATTCATACTCATCTATTCCAATCCTTAATCTATTTATATTATATCAGATTGACACAGAATTTTGAACACTCCCGATA
>JBNGCV010000294.1:0-1225 GCA_049975465.1 Kosmotogaceae bacterium
AGGTTTAACCCGCCATGAAAAAACAGGATTGCATTCCTGAAGTTTTCAAATCTGCGATAGCCTCTTCCGCAAGCTTTAATTTCTTGTATTTTCCCGTTTAGTCTTTCAGCCATTGCATTAGAAAAAGTATTGACCATGGCATTTATAATTCCGTTGAGGTGGTTCCTGAATGTGTCAACTACCTTGGTTATTTCTTTAATATTTGTTCGGACAGCATGGCTAACCCATTGGAAAACCAATGAAAATGCCTCGCTTAGTGTATTACAGCCGAATATATCCCTAAAATTTTCTTTAACCTGCCATGCCCTGCTTACCTCATAATTTGCCCCTGATATAGACTCGAATTTAATCCGCTGTTTTTCTGTTTGATTTTCAGGATTTTTCAGAAAAATATATTTTGTGTTTTTAAGTTCATCATGTTTCCTGACCTCTCTTCTACGGACTTTATCTATCGCATCATTGAGATATTTCACCAGATGAAACCGGTCATGGATGATTTCGGACTGGGGTAAAAGGTCTTTTACAGCATTTAAGAACGGCTTCCACATATCCATTGTAACGGTTTTAACATCTGCTCTATGTTCCTCTTGTATTGCCCCTTTTATTGCTTGCTCACAAGATGTGTAATCCCTGTTTTGTGCAACATCGATAACAATGCCTGAGAGAGGATCGCTTATCACAGTTATATATTTGTGCCCTTTTTTGAATGATTTTTCGTCGATACTCAGATGCTCGAAAATGTGATTCTCTGGTCGTCTTTTCAGTCCGCGCTCAACTGAATTGTGTACAATACGGTTAACCACGTTAAAACCACAACGTAAAAGCTCTGCCGTTTTTGTTTGGTTTTTTGTGCTTTGCAAAATGGCAATTGCAACTTTCTCGAAAAGATAAGTATGTCTCTCATAGTTATCTGCCCATGGAGTTCTGATGGTTAATACTTTCCCTTCTTTATCTTTTATTCGTGGAACACTACAATTAATGTATGTTTTAAATTGCATTGTGTCTAAATGTCGCCATCTTCGCAAGGGAGCACGGTCATAAATTGGACATGGTTCAAGCGTTACAGGATGCTCAGCTGTTTGGCCTATAAACTCAATAAAAACATCTACCTCTTCTGTCTTTGTATTTAGGTAAACCCTTTCTACTTTCCACTCTTCACCAAAGTCAAGTATCAAATCAAAAAGTTGTTCTGAAAACATACCCAATTTTATTTGCTAATTTAGCG
>JBNGCV010000295.1:0-1222 GCA_049975465.1 Kosmotogaceae bacterium
AAGCTTGACGGCCTCTAATTGATTTTCAACAACTGCAGTAAATAGAGGAGAGGTGCTAAACCAGCCTTCCCCTTGGTAGCTTGGATCGGCTCCACCTTCAAGCAAAGCCATCATCACATCTAGATGTCCGTTCTCTGCAGCAAAACCTAATGGAGTATTAGAGCCACGGTCTATATAAACATTTGGATTACAACCTCGATCTAGTAAGAGCTTAATAATTTCTAAATATCCTCTTTGTGCAGCTATGCTAATCGGAGATTTTTTTGAGAGTTTGGGTAAAAAAGGAAGTAGTGAGTATGCTCGAGACAAATTTACATCTGCTCCAGAGTCGATTAGTAATTCACAAATTTCAACATCTCTAATACATGTTGCGACATAGAGTGGTGTTCCCCAAACCTTTGATAAATAGTTGGGGTTTGCACCAAATTTTAGTAAAACTTGAACGACTTCCTTTCGACGATCTGCACAGGCCATAAAAATAGGAGTTTGAATTCCTCCATCAATATCTTTTTCTTCATTCGGGTTGGCACCGCAAGAAAGAAGTTTCTCCAGTTTTGAAAATTGATTTTCTTCAAAAAATTCAATATCCCAGATGGATTGCATGGTACACTAATTTGGTGTTTGACTAACGTAACTAATATCACCAGAAGTTAATATTGATAAACCAATAGAACCAGACGCTGAAAGGGATATATATGCAGAATCCGTTGACGCAATTCCCGCAAATCCTACTCCCATTAGGAAAGATTTTAATGAAGCATTAAAATCTGTTCCAGGTGCTAACACTGCTGATATTTTACCACCTATGGTAAAAGGAGTCAAAATGATAGGATGGGTACCAGCTTTTTTGTGTGTATAGGCCTTGAAGGAATCACCTCTGTAAGGAACTTGAGATGTCGATATTCCATTATCAATGATGTTAAAAGAGAAATCAAGTGTTCCTACAATCCATTCTGCTTCTCTCTTTATATACCTGCCATTAATACTACTATATACTGTAGAGGCTTCTACTCGTGTTCCTGTGACAGAAGAGAGACCTGGCCAAAAATAGGGAGGTTCAATTCCAGGTTCAGACAATTTCCACTTCACTGGATAAGCTTTTCCTGACCATAGGTTGTAATCACTTCGACGGCGTGCAAACCAAGTGCCAGCTAATCCCGCAGCACTAACCAACCCTGGCACATATCTTGGAATATTAGCCAGAATAGATGCGATATTAGAA
>JBNGCV010000296.1:0-1203 GCA_049975465.1 Kosmotogaceae bacterium
CCAATAAACATGATAGTTGCATCGGGATTTCCTTCACCAAAAACAGGTTTGTATTTGTTTTCCATCCGGACCTGGTAAAGCGGCGATGTATCCAGGGCTTTTACTTGTTGAGCAAGTTGGTTCAATTGAACTTCTTTTGTTTTAATTGATTTTGAGTTATTGCCCATTTCTTATTTCTCTAAAAAACATCAGATCTTTTATGTGTGTCCCGTTGTTCTGACAAGTACCTTTACTTAAGTATAAGGCATAATGGACGGCTGTTTCAAAATTAAAAGAACGGAACTTCAATGCTATCCCTTCAAACACAATTTTGGTATTGTAAACTACAAAATATTTGATATTATAGAAGGTAGCAGGGTAAAGGTTAGTGTTTCATCGAAAAGGAGTAAAATATGCACGATCGAAGAAGAGTTTTGCGATTATGGTTTTTAATCATCATTTGTTTCAATCTTGCTGGTTGTAGCTTTTTTTCTACCTCGAAACCCAGTGTAGATCAATCGCCGACAGCAACACCTACAAATGAGGGTGGGGTCGTAGTGCCTGATAAATCGGCAGAAAATCCCTGTGAAGGCGTATCGGGGACTTTAGAATTACAGATACTGGTTGGCCCATCTGAAGTTGTCGGATTGACTCCCACCACCGTTGGGCAAATTCCTTTTAATGTCGTTTCCGATGGTAATATCTATAATATTGAGGGTGGTGGTCCTTTTGATTATTTCGTTGAGACTGAGAGCTACGAATGGGGAACCTATACTGTTACCTTCGAGGGGGATGCCCTTGTCAAAGGGAATTGTGTATCAACAGATTTGGGCGGAATGTTGAATGTCAATGTTGAGTTGATAGGTGAACAGAATGTTGAGGTTGTCTATGAAGGTATCAGTACAAATTATCCCTGGTCTGGTACCCCTCAAATTACAGTCAATTTACCCCTTGAAGAAGGCGCTCAACAAGAGGGTGAGGGATGGGTTTTGATTTTACATCTCAAATGACAGCGGCAGCGATGTGAATTTCGTGGTGCAAGTATCCCAGTCAAACCGTGTTATGCCATTCAGAGGGTTGGAAACAGAAACTATATTGTTTCAGCCCTCATGTTTTAATTTATCAAAATTTGGTTTAGCATAAAGGTTACGCAGAAGTTTTAATAAAGGTCCCATTTTGCAATTCAGCAAAAGCTTGGCGAAGCTCTTGCTTTGTGTTCATGAC
>JBNGCV010000297.1:0-1200 GCA_049975465.1 Kosmotogaceae bacterium
CACGAATTCGCCTGCATATTACCTCAGGGTTCAAGGAATAAGGCATGTGGATTTCGCCATGGTTAGACAATTATCACCGCTTACATATTTTTTCGGTGAAACTGGAAAATTTATGAACAAAAAGAATGCTCTTCATTTGATTGATTTGGCGGAGTTGTACTTTCTAAATTCGGTGTTCTTTGAAGAACCCATTTCTCCGCTGGTTCAACTTATCGATAAAATACCTGAATTCATAGGTCCAGATGATTTCATGAATTGGTGATTTTTCAATTAATCAGATGTTGCGATTACTGTTGCGAATTTGAATGTGGTAGGAACTACAGGTATTTTATCTGGCTTTATGCCAAGTATTTCTGAAACTGGAGTTGGTTCAACTCTGGCATTTATTTCATTCTCAAAACTTACTTTCCAGCCGGTTTTTTCAAGAGTTTCTTTAAAATATTTGCCAATATGTAAAGTTTTGTCACCAACATAAGCCAGATTTGGATCTCCTTCTTCCATAAAGATACAAAGAGCAATCAGTTTTTTGGTAACTCTATGTAGTTCTTCGAAGACAGGGCGTGCATTTTGCATGTTCTGAAAACCAACAGCGGTGGTAACTACATCGATAGATTTATCTTTGAAAGGTAATTTTGCTGCATCAGCAACAACCTGGGTTACTCTACTATCCCAACCTTTGTAGCTCAAATATTGCTTTAGCCCGAAACTGCTTGTAGGACTTACATCAACTGAAATAAAGTTGCCCTGGCATTCTTTGAGTAAATTTCGAAGAAAACCGCCCATCCCTGATGCCAGGTCAAGTATTACTCCGTTTTCTTTTTTTAGTAGTTCAATTGCGTAGTTCATAGAACTTTCCATTGCATTGTTATATTCATCAGTGTATACGTCAAGTTTTGCTTTCTTTGAAATTCTTTCGGCTTCTTGAAACTCCCCTTTGTACCAAAGGGCAACTGCTTTTATAAGAAGGTCTGATGGAGTTAGTTCTGATTCGTCACCGTTGAGAAGACGCTTCTCCAATTCTTCTTGTTCATCCATGAATCCTTTACCCAGCATTGCCCATTGGTCTTCTCCAGAAATGAGGAAATCATATACACCCACTCTCTTTTTATAGCTTCTGTCACATCCAGCGCAGTAATATTCATTCTTTGAAACAGATAGTTCTTTATGACATTCTGGACACCTAAGGATATTGTTGAGATC
>JBNGCV010000298.1:0-1187 GCA_049975465.1 Kosmotogaceae bacterium
GTAATTAAGCAAAGTTAAGGTGTAAAAGTCAATTAGAATATTGCTTATAGTTTTCATTAAAATATACTTTTTCTGGTGTTTGGTAATCCAACGATTGATGGAACCGTTCCTGATTATAGAATTGAAAATATTTCTTCAAACTGTTGTAGACTTCAATGCCAGTTGAATACTCTTTAAGATAAATTTCTTCGTACTTTACGGTTCTCCATAGTCGCTCAATGAAAATATTATCAAAAACCCGTCCTCGTCCATCCATGCTGATTCGGACCTGATTTTTTTCTAAGATTGAAGTAAAATCCTGAGATGTAAATTGGCAGCCTTGATCGGTGTTGAATATACCTGGGATTCTATACTTCAATGCTCGCTCTAATGCTTCCAGACAAAAAGAAACATCCAGGGTGTTGGATAACTCCCATGCCAGCACATATCGGCTAAACCAATCCATAATAGCAATCAAATACAAAAACCCGTATCGCATTCTCACATAGGTAATATCCGCACACCATACCTGATTTGGAAAATTAATAATCAGTCCTCTCAAAAGATATGGATATATCTTATGACTCAAATTGGGCAAACTGAGATTTCTCCTCGGATAAATAGCCTGCATATCCATTAATCGCATTAATCTTTTGATTGACACAATAGCCTTTAGAGCGCAAATAGCAGGTCATCCGCGGACTCCCGTAAAAGGGTGTTCGTGTATATTGTTCATCAATCAATCGCATTAATGCCAAATTTATTTTACTCTCAGGAACAGGCTCATAATAGTAACTTGAACGGTTCACTGACAACAGCTCACACTGACGCTGGATAGGTATTCTGGAATGGTTTATATCAATCATAATACGACGATCAGAAATTGTAGACATTAACCTTTTTTTTAGCCAGGTCAATTCCACCTGAAGTTGTCCGATCTGTTGATATAACATCTCTTTTTCGCGATCATGATCTTTTGACAACCCTAATTTATCTGAAAATACCTGCGGTAATCGCTCCAACAATTGATTTTTCCAGGTACTCACCTGGTTCGGATGTACTTCGTATTGCCTGGCGATCTCGTGAATGGTTTGAAGTCCCCTGATGGCTTCGAGAGCCACTTTGGATTTGAATTCCGGACTGAATTTTCTTCGTTTCATGCTTCCCCTTTTCTTTGGTTAAAGTTACACATTTTTACACCTTAACAC
>JBNGCV010000299.1:0-1178 GCA_049975465.1 Kosmotogaceae bacterium
ATTATGATGATTCAATTTATTACTATCCTAAAAATAATGCTGTTATATCTAGTGTTATGAACAATAAACTATTAATTGATTTTTTTGAAGACAATAAAAATAATAATAATAAGATTATTAATAGAAAGGGGGTGTTTAACCTATGGCCTATGGATTTTACAAAACAGCAAGGTTAGTTCACTTTTTAAATAAAGATCGTCAAAGAAAATGGAAAGACAAATATACTCTGTTAAGAGGTGTTGCTGAGAAACTAGAATTATCTCCAAAAGCAAAACAACGTCTTGAATGGATGATTTTCTACAATACTGTTGCCAAGAGAAATACTGCATATACAGCCAAGTATTTTGGTATCTCAAGAAAAACAGTTCACAAGTGGTTAGGCAGGTATGATGAATCCAACCTAAGAACTCTTGAAGAAAAATCCCGTGCACCGGTTAAAAGAAGAAGCTGGGAGGTAACACTAAAAGAGGAAGAAAGAATAATTACACTAAGAAAAGAGACTAAGTGTAAATACGGCAAGGTAAAACTGAAAAAGATGTACTTTGATAAATACCATGAAATTATCTCAACCTGGAAGATTGAAAGAGTAATCAGAAAACACAAACTGTACAGAGAAAAGGAAGTTAAAAAGAGTGAAACTGAGGCTAAAAGAAAGAAAAAGAGAAAGAAATCGATTCATAGTGTTATCAAGAAAGATGACTTTGGTTTCCTTTGGCATATTGATGCAATTATCCTTTACTGGTATGGAGCAAGAAGAGTGATCTTTACTGCTATTGAAGATATTACAAAGATTGCCTTTGCTAGAGTGTATACCACTAACAAATCAGATTATGCAGCAGACTTTTTAAAAAGATTGATGTTTTTAGTGCAAGGTAAAGTTGAAATTATGCATTCCGATAATGGGTCTGAATTTGAAAAAGAGTTTAGAAAAACTTGTATCGATTTGGGTATTGAGCAAGTGTTTTCAAGACCGAATACACCCAAGGACAATCCTTCAATTGAAAGATTCAACTGGACAGTTCAAGATGAATGGCTCGCATTTTCGGATGTTGGGCTTGATGATATCAACAGAGCGAATCAGGATTTGACCAAATGGCTGATTGAATACAACAACGTACGCCCTCACCAGTCTCTTGATTACATGACACCATTGGAATATACTCAAGTCCACTTCAGTG
>JBNGCV010000300.1:0-1176 GCA_049975465.1 Kosmotogaceae bacterium
ATTGTTGAGAGAAAGGCAATAGAGCTTATTCTTCATGTGCTCAAGGTTTTTACAGAAGAGTTTTTTCCTTTCCTTATTGGGTCAAGAAATCCTTCAGGGGAAACAATAGACAGAAGATCACGAGTTCATCTTGTTTTACCAGGTTTTGCAGAAAAAGATTCTAGCGAATATCATCAGAAACTAGAAGCATTATCAAAGATCATGCCCTTCACAACTCATTTTGTTAAGGATCTCTGTTCACAGGAAAGATCGTTTACCGAAAAAGAAAAAAAGTATACTCTGTGGGATTTTTACACAATCGCAGATTTTACAACCTACCCGAGTATACTCGAAGGGTGGGGTAACCAGTTTCTTGAATCAGTGTATGCAAAAAAACCTGTGATTGTTTTCGAATATCCCGTTCTTCGAAAAGATATTTTACCCAAAGGTTTTGATGTAACATCACTCGGAGATTCATTTACCGTTAATGATTTTCTAGGCATATATCAAGTAGAACATGAAAAAGCAAGGAAAGCAGCGAAAAAATGTATGGTCTTAATTAAGGAGCCAGAACAATATAGACATACGGTTGAAAAGAATTTCAACATTGGAAAAGAAAATTACTCATATGAAAACCTGCAGTGTATGCTGGATAGACTTTTATCTTCAATCTCTTGGCCCGAATAACGCTGTTCCTATGCGTATCATATTTGCACCTTCATCAATAGCGATAAGATATGAATCTGTCATTCCCATTGAAAGCCATTTAATATCCAAATTCTCCTGCTTTATTTTTTTTGCTTTCTCATAAAGTTCTCTGGTTAATTTGAAATATGGCCTTAATTCTTCAGGATTTTCAAAAATCGGGCCCATTGTCATTAAACCGGTAATACACAGATTGGAATAATCTCTAATTTGGTTAATAAATTCTTCAAATTTGTCAGGTATTATTCCATGCTTTTGCTCCTCTTTGCCACTGTTGATCTCTACATAGGCAGGAACAACTATATTTGCATTTTTTGCGCGTTTGTTAACTTCACGAGCTAGTCTTAAGGAATCAAGGCTCTGTATCACATCAAATAATTTTAGTGCGTCTTTTACCTTGTTTCTCTGCAGATGTCCTATCATGTGCCAGGTTATCTTCTCATCAGTACTTTTGTTGACTTTCTCGAAAACATCCTCCGTTTCCTGCACATA
>JBNGCV010000301.1:0-1166 GCA_049975465.1 Kosmotogaceae bacterium
ATTCTTTCTTGTTGTCTATCTTTTTGGATCTGATCAGATCTTCTTTTTCCAGATCTTTAAGCAAGGGGTACATTGATCCAGGGCTGGGTTTTACCCCTATCTTTTCATCTATATATTTCATCAAAGAATATCCTGTCATGCGTTTCTCGCTCAATCCTTTGAGCACCATAACTTTCAGATGGCCTCTTATCATAGTATCGTTATCGATATATCTGCTTTAGATATTATATAAATGTTTCGCTTCCGAGGGCTCCATCCTAAATCTCGAAAAAATTATATAACCCTCTAGCCATTTTTTATGGCTATGAGGGGGTGGGGAGTGTCCCCCATCATGGTGAATGAAGTTAAGCTGGTTAAAAAAGTTAAGCGTTTGTTAAGGCGTTTGGGTTGTCCTAGATGGTTACACCACTTTGGACCAAAAAAATATGAGTTTTTTGAGCATCTAAGTGCTTTGCTTGTGCGTTTTTTTTGCAGACTTTCGTATGTCAGAGTCAATAAACTCTTTGATTTGTTAGGTATACGCTGTCCTAGTAAGTCTGCTTTACAATACACTGCTAAAAAACTTAGTTCTGGTTTTTGGCAAAGAATATTAAAAATAACTTGTGGAAGCTCTTACCTTATTGCGATTGACAGCACTGGTTTTTCAAGAACAAACCCAAGCTATCACTACCTTAAAAGAATCGACGGTAAAATACCTAAAATTCCTGTCAAAGTAAGTGCTGCTTTTGACACAAGAAAAAAGAAGTTTAGTGCTGCAAAAATAAGAGTTCTGCCTGCTCACGACATTAAAGATGTTAAAAGATTGCTTAAACAAAGCAAACCAAAAGTATTTGTAGCAGATAAAGCTTATGACGCTAACTGGTTACACAAATACTGCAAAGAAAACAAAATAAAAGCACACATCCCAATCCGAGCAGGATATGGCGAATCAAGACACCAAAGACTCAGCGCAAGAAGACAAGCAACAAAACACTTCAGAACAAGAACATACCATCGAAGAGAACTTTCAGAATCAGGATTCAGCAGCATCAAAAGAAAATATGGAAGTAGCGTAAGCTCTAAAAAAGTAAGAACCATAAGAACAGAAATCTATGGCAGACTCGCCTGCCACAACATTTTTTCTTACTTTCTAAGACTTTTAGGATGGAGCCCGTTTTCTTTGAAAG
>JBNGCV010000302.1:0-1165 GCA_049975465.1 Kosmotogaceae bacterium
ATGTGTTCTTTGGTTTCTGGAATAGATACAGTAAGAACAAACCAGCAGCTGGAGCAAAAATGAACATTGTCCAGCCTCCTGAAGCTAGAAATCCTGGATATACTGACTGGATCACAAAAGCAAAAAAGACCATGAATAGTATGCCAATGGGTACTAATAATCCTCTCAATTTATCTTTATTTGTTAACAAAAGTTGTAAAAGTCCGAAAGGAGTGGCAAAAACGAATAATGTCCAGCCTCCGTTTTTTAAAAAGCCCGGGATTAGTACTTCCATAGTCAGTGCAAGAGCAACAATAAGTAATATTCCACCAGGTACAAGTAACCCCTTTGTTTCCTTTAAACCATAATACTCCATTACAATACCGGGTAACCAGACAAGAAAAATCCACATGTAATTTTCAAAACCTGGAAGAAAAAGAAGAAAAATTCCTAACAGAATAAGAACTATTCCAAAAATGAGGCTAACAACTATATTTTTGCTCATTTTACCACCCCTTTGTTCAACCATCCTCAAGGTTTTCTTGAGTCGCTAATAATTTTTCTTAAAAAACTTGATTCATCAATGGTACCAGAGTCACCATCCATACTAATATAATAATTTGGTGTTACCAACAAATCGTGTATTTTTGAATTTTTGACTACTTTTGTGTAATCCATAATAAAGGCATTTTTCAACGAACATTTTTGTGAAATCTTACAACCGGTTCCAATAGAAACAGGACCTTCAATATGTGCATCATCACCAATTATACTTGATGGACCTACATAAACAGGTGGTTTAAGCACAGCTTTCTTTGAAATTACCGCTCCTGCTCCCGTAAAAACACCTGGCTGCTCGTTTCTTCCCCATAAATGGAAGTTATTAATCTTCCCATTTAAAGCATCTGCCAAAATTCTCAGATAATCCTCCCTTCTTCCTATGTCATGCCAGCTGAAATCCATATCAGTTGCAAAAACTCTTTGCCCTATTTCTACAAGTTTAGGAAATAGTTGACTACCAATATCAAAAAAACCTTCATCCGGAATGTAACTGATAATTTCAGGTTCAAACAAATATATTCCTGTATTAGCCATTCTGGATTTCGCTTCTTCAACGGCCGGTTTTTCCTGAAAGCTGATTACTTTATCATTTTCATCTGTTACTACTATTCCATAATTTGAAACC
>JBNGCV010000303.1:0-1138 GCA_049975465.1 Kosmotogaceae bacterium
AAACAAGCCAGATGATATTTCCTAAAACCTTCATGTTTTTTGTTTCGCGTAAAAATAGAGATTTCTTTTTTGAGGGTACTGTTTTTTCGGTGAAAATTGCTGATTAATCGGTGTTTTCTATCTCACCACCGTCCAGCGGTTTCAATCCGCTTGACGGATAATTTAAACTGCTTGTTCCCTTCGGTCAAGTAAGTTATTATGCTAATTTTGTGTATGGAAAACAATGAAAAATATCCCAAGGACTTTCAGGAGTTTCTTCAACAATTCAGAACTGATGACGATTGTTGGCGCTATCTATTTGAGATACGCTGGCCGTCTGGCTTCAGATGCCCTAAATGCAATAACCATAATTATTGGGTAACTGAAAAGAAGCTGATTCATTGTATTGAATGTGAACATCAAGCTTCTGTTACTGCTGGCACAATATTTCATGGAACCCGTAAGCCTTTGATTCTCTGGTTTCATATTATATGGTGGGTTGTTGCTCAAAAGACTGGGGCAAGTGCATATAACCTTACCGATTTTATGGGTTTTGGTTCTTATAGAACTGCTTGGACTTGGTTACATAAGTTACGAAGAGCAATGGTTCGTCCTCGCAGAGAGCTTTTATTAGGAACTATTGAGGTTGATGAAACTTATATTGGAGGCATAGAATCAGGAGAAGGCACTCAGGGAAGGGGCGCAGAAACGAAGTCCTTGGTTGTTGTAGCGACTGAATGTTTAGGAAAACAAATTGGAAGGGTTCGATTTCGGATCATATCTGAGGCATCATCTGATGAGCTAAAACCCTTTATATATGAAACAATCGAACCAGGAAGTAAAATTATAACTGATGGTTGGAATGGTTATAATTTCTTATCTAAATCTAAAACCTATACTCATGAAGTAAAAATAATTTCAGGAAGTGGAAAACAAGCTCATGAATTATTACCACATGTACATATGGTAGATTCTCTTGTGAAGCGATGGATTAATGGGACTCATCAAGGGAATGTGTCTGCAAAGCATTTGTCATTTTACCTTGATGAATATGCATTTAGATTTAATCGAAAAATGTCAACATATCGAGGAAAATTGTTTTATCGACTTATACAGCAAGCTGTGTCAACTACTCCAAAGCCATTTAAAGAAATTGCAC
>JBNGCV010000304.1:0-1138 GCA_049975465.1 Kosmotogaceae bacterium
GAATAGAAGAAAATAACGTCCAACGCTGACGCTTAGTCCAACTTGACACTTCGTCCAACGCTTGTTATACAAGCTTCGTCCATCGACGGTTCTTAAAACCATTGATTTGCGCCTTCGGCGGTGAATTCTTTAGGAAGAAACAAGGCAGTTTGCTTGGTCCTAACGGTAAAACTTTTGATTCTATTCCTTTTTTCAAAACTACTTCATTCTTTTAACTAACTATAATAAGCCTTTTAAGAAACATCTGTTTTTTAGTTCTATAGACTTGATTTTCTTTTTCGGTTTAAAGTTCTTTTATTCTTAACTTGTTCTCATCAAGGATTATTATTTGTCTATTAATATCGCGTGTTTCAAGGTAGTTTAGGAACCTTATTAGTGTTTTATTTACTTTTTCTGATGATTGATTTTTGATTCTAAGTATTACTACTCCTCTGATTTTCGTATTACGAAGCAAGTTGATATCTGAGAAATCAAGATCTTGTGAGACAAGGATTCTATTTTCTTTCTCGCAAATTTTAATGAGTTTTTTATCTGTACACCCACTCACTCCTTCGTTATAAACATTTTCAGCATTTACACCTTTTGAAGAGAAAATAGAAAGTGATGATTTTGGAATATTTTCATCTAGCTTAAATTTGATTTTCAAGGCAATATCTCAATTCTTTCTTTTGCGAGCATTGAAGCATAGTTTATTGCAGCGAATATATCTTCTTTTGTAATAGAAGGATATTCTTTAATTATTTCTTTAAAGGATTTTCCAGAAGCAAGCTCATCTAGAATTATTGAAACCAAGATTCTTGTTCCTTTGATACATGCTTTACCATGGCAAATATTTGGATCTCGCGATATTCTTTCTAGAGGTTCCACATGAAAAACTCCTTTCAACTAGATAATACTGTCTAATGGATCATAACAATTATAGCACTTTTGCTGCAATCAAAAAATGCTTGAACAAAACACACAACAACATTTTTAGCTGGCAGAAAACCTGTATATTGTAGAACATGTCCACTGCTCTGGAGTTAACACTTTGTACAACGCTTTCGCATCGTCTATCGATAGTTCTTAAAAGCATTGATATGTGCGTTAAGGTAAAACGCGGAAATGCATCCAAAGAACGGACGGATATGCTGATCTA
>JBNGCV010000305.1:0-1114 GCA_049975465.1 Kosmotogaceae bacterium
ACGATGGACCAAGCGAAGCGTTGGACGTTCATTTAGTCTCGGTTTCTCGTCGCTTTGGTCCTTCTCGCCTTCTCGTGTTTGAGTTTTTTGTACAACCTACAACGTTTTCTGATATGTTGTACTTTCGATGGACGGTTTTATAATTAATGCATATGTCAGTAGATAAGGAACAACTTATCATATTAAATAAATCTCGTGCTATACTTTATTTGGAGGTGTTTTCTAGTTGGAAAGAAGCTACTTAACCAAAGAAGATATTGAAAAAATAATCAATGAGATTAAAAAGTCAGTAGAAACTGATAGAATATATCTTTTTGGGTCGTATGCAAAAAATAATTTTAGAAAAAACAGCGATATCGATCTTTGTATCATCACTAATGAAAAAGACAAAAGAAAGCTCGATCTAATGAAGAAGATTAGAAAAAACCTTAGAAAAGTCACTTCTTTTCCTCTTGATATACTTGTTTATTATACTGATGAGTTCGATGAAAGAAGCAGTAATATATCTACCTTTGAAAATACCATTGTTAAAGAAGGAAAGAAAATTGCTTAACAACTTCTCGATAGCAAACGAATGGCTCGATTATGCTCATCATGATCTTCAAGCTGCAGAATTTTTAATGAAGATGACTCCTAAACCATTAGAAATTATTTGTTATCATTGTCAGCAATCTGCTGAAAAAACCTTAAAAGCATTTTTAGCTTTTAAGAATCAAGAAATCCCAAAAGTACATGATTTGACTTATTTGTTGGATAAATGCGTGAAGCTTTCACCAAAATTAAAGAAGCTACAGCAAGAAGCACTTGACCTTACAGATTATTCAGTAATAGTAAGGTATCCATTTAGTATTGAACTCAATATAAGTGATACTAAACAAGCCTTAAAAAATGCCAGAGAGATCTATAAGATAGTAAAAAACGAAATAAAATCAAAAGAATAAAACTCTTTTTTAAAAGGGCTTGAGCATTGATCTAGGTTTTTCATTTCATAGCAATATCCACCTATTCTTCAAGGCGCATATCAATGGTTTAGAGTTTTTTTAACTTTCGAACAACCAACAACGGACCGCGGACAACGTTTTTTAACTCATTGCTCCAGTCGATGGACGAAGCG
>JBNGCV010000306.1:0-1104 GCA_049975465.1 Kosmotogaceae bacterium
GTGTGTTAGGACAGGACATATGTCGCTTCCTATGAGTATCATAACAAGCATATACGATACCCTGAGGTGTGACATATGTTCATTCGTAATGGAGAAGTTTACCTAAAGAAACATCACGTTCAACTCTTGAAAAAAGAACCAGAGTATGTAAAAAAGAGGTATCATGCTGTTGCCGTTGCTCTTTATTCAAAGAATAATATCATCAGAGAGAAAGCATCTCGGAACCTGAAAATCAGTATGCGTCAGTTCCAACGCCTTATTCATCAATTTCAAGAAGAAGGTATACCTGGCCTTCACAATAAATCAAAAAAGCCTCATCGAAGTCCAAATCAAACTCCTATTTGGCTTGAAGATCTTGTCGTGAAAGTAAGAGAAGAAACAGGTTTCAGTTCTGCTAATTTATGTCAGATTGTTAACATCAGCCTTGAAAACCAAAACAAGACCGAACGAGTGATTCCTCGAACGGTATCTCGGATACTGGTTAGAAGAGGCGTAATCGAATCTGAAAAACGTGCTAAGAAAGACTGGAAAAGATTTGAATGGGGACATCCAAATCAATTGATTCAGGCAGACCTCACCAAGTTTAACGGTATTCCACTTCTCACTACAGAAGATGATTACTCCAGACGTGGATGGGCAATAAGGCTGACTAATCAAAAAGATAAAACCGTTGTACGAGGGATGAAGAAACTCATCAAAGTCAGATATGATAATCTACTTACAGATAATGGATCACAGTTCAGTAGAAAAAACAAAGTTATCCGCGAATACTGCGAGGAAAATATCAATGAAAAACATATCTGGACGAGTGTTCATCATCCTCAGACAATGGGAAAACTCAGTGCTTTCCAGAAAGGACTGAAACGATTCCTGCATCATAAAATAGGAGATTCTAGAGATATTCACGATATTGATTACTACATCGATGTCTATATCCATTGGTACAATAATGGAAAATACCATTCTGCAATAGCCGACTATCCAGAAGAACGATACTCTGGACAGCGAGATCTTGAATGGTATAATCATCTCGTCAAAAGTCTTAAATTAGAAAAAACCCTTGTCATGAGTCAATAGAAGCGACATATCTCATGTCCCTGCACA
>JBNGCV010000307.1:0-1065 GCA_049975465.1 Kosmotogaceae bacterium
GGACATCTGCAGAGAAACAAGGTAAAGGATGCACTAAAATTATATGATGTAATACAGAGTATGGATTCTTTTAGACTTGCTCGGGAAATAAACAAACGTGCAAGAAAAGCAAATATGGTTGTTCCGGCTTTTATTGAAATCAACAGTGGTAAAGAAGAGCAAAAGCATGGAATTATGCCTGATAGATTTGAAGATTTTATTGAAAAAATCAAAGGCTTTTCTCACATTAAAATAGAGGGGATAATGACAATGGGGCCGATCTTTGAGAATCCTGAAGAATTAAGGCCGTATTTCAAATTGACCAGAGAACTTTATGAAAAAGCCAAAAAAATAGAGCAGGATAATCTGGACATTAAATGGCTTTCAATGGGGATGACAGATTCATATCTTATCGCAATTGATGAAGGCGCAAATATGATACGTATCGGGACAGCTTTATTCGGACCAAGAGATTGAGGAAAAAAGTTTATCCAGCATATTCTGCAAATTCTCATATGAGTAATTTTCTTTTCCGATTTTGTAATTCTTTTCGACCATATCTCTATACAGTTCCGGCTTTCTAATTAAGTCCACACATTTTTTAGCTACTTCCCTAACTTTTTCATGTTCAACTTGATATATTCCAAGGAAGTCATTGACAGTGAATGAATCACCGAGTGATATTACTTCAAAGCCTTTGGGTAAGATGTCTTTTCGAAGAACAGGATATTCGAAAACAATCACAGGTTTTTTTGCAAACACGGATTCAAGAAACTGGTTACCCCAACCCTCGAGTATGCTCGGGTAGGTTGTAAAATCAGCAATCGTATAAAAATCCCACAGAGAATACTTCTTTTCTTTTTCAGTAAATGATCTTTCCTGTGAACAGAGGTCTTTAACAAAATGGGTCGTGAAGGGCATAATCTTTGATAGAGCTTCAAGCTTCCGATGATATTCGCTTGAATCTTTTTCTGTAAAACCGGGTAAAACAAGATGAACTCTTGACCTTCTGTCTATTGTTTCCCCTGAAGGATTTTTTGACCCAACAAGGAAAGGAAAAAACTCTTCTGTAAAAACCTTGAGCAC
>JBNGCV010000308.1:0-1055 GCA_049975465.1 Kosmotogaceae bacterium
AATTTTACCTGTTGCCATTAAGCGATTTCCTGGAGAGCGAGCGCGAATATTATCTCTTATTTCTTAATATTGATAACACACGGCTATACCATGTTTCGGGAATAAATTATTTGAATTAGGCATTTAGAAAATAACGATAAAATTAGTAAATTTGGGGAAATTAATACAACTACTATGGAGAAAAAGTTTGAAAGCCTATCAATTTTCGAATTTCAGGGAAGATTTCCTGACGATGACGCATGTTTGTCATATTTGGCAGATATAAAATGGTCAAATGGCTTTGTTTGTCCAAAATGTGGGCATAATCATTACTGTAAAGCCACCAAGAAGCATTCCAGACAATGTACTAAATGCAATCATATTGTTTCCCCAACATCAGGAACGCTATTTCATAAGGTAAAGTTTCCGATTCTTAAAGCATTTTATATTGTTTACTATGTCAGCACAACCAAAAAGGGTATATCATCGACTGAACTTAGCCGGAAATTAAGCTTACGGCAAAAGACATGTTGGCTTTTTAAACAAAAAGTAATGAAAGCGATGCAAAGTAGTGGCAACTTCAAGATGCAAGGCAAGGTTGAGGTTGATGAAACTGTAGTCGGAGGACAAGAGGAAGGAGTGGTAGGGCGTAAGAACAAGAAAAAGAAACTTGTTGTTTTTGCAATTGAACGAAAAGGGAAAGGTATTCAACGGTTATATGGTAAAGTAATATCAAACGCCAGTTCAAAAGAATTAGGTGGATTTATGAAAAGTAATATTGCTACAGATGCAAATATAAAGACGGATGAATGGACTGGCTATAAGCCCTTGAGAAAAAACTTTCCAAATCTGAGTCAAACTCCATCAGGTAAAAAAGGAGAAGGTTTTCCTGATTTACACCGTGCAATAATGGGTTTTAAAGGATGGCTAAGGGGAATGCATCATCATGCTGAACATCTACAGGCATACATTGATGAATACACCTATCGATTTAACAGAAACTTTATGACTACCGGAATATTTGAGAATCTTATCAACCGCATGATGGATAGTAAACCTGTTACTTATAATATGAT
>JBNGCV010000309.1:0-1048 GCA_049975465.1 Kosmotogaceae bacterium
AACAAGAAGAACAAGAAAGTTAAAGGCACACGGCACAAAATGACCATTAGCCTTTCCTGGTATGACAGCGACACCCGGGATGATCCTTTAGCCCTGGGATAAATAAACTTAAAATAAATTTTATAGAGACGCGATGCCATGCCATGCCTTAGCGCCTCTGCCGAAAATTTTTTCACAACTTTTTAATTTCGGAGCTACAGTGATAAGCAAGACCAGATGTGTATAACAGCTAAAATCCCCAAATATCTTCTGAATCCACTATTGATGGGTCATCATAACGTTCCAATGTAGCCTGCCAATCGGACATTTCATCGCGGATTGTTGTTATAATCGAGGTGTAATCTTCATCTGTAATTTTATTCTTTTCTAAAAGAAACTTTCCAAACTTCTTTAGACTTGTTGCATTATTTTTTATGGATGTTTTGGAAGCCCACAAGGCTTTCCGAATGAACCAGTATCCCAAGAACATGCTGACATACCCCCCATCCATGCCTTCTTCAGGTGGAATTGCATCTGTGTATAACAAGTATTCATTAATATAGAAATCAATATTTGAGCAGTGCAAATTAACCGTTTTTGATGACAATTTGGACTCAATCAACCAAGATTCGAAATCATTCAAAAGTTTCTTATTAGAAGTTCTGATTTTTTGGGCTTCTTGCTCATAATTCTGATAGTGACTTGTCATTTTGCAACCTCCACTTGGTTTTTAAATCTTCACTCTGACTCTATTTTATAAAAAATAATTTCATAAGTATTATAGGTGAAAATATTGAGAAAAGGTAGAATTTGTACCTTTCAATTTATTTGATATGAGTTTTATTATTGTTCTTGATTAATTCAACTCTTAAACGTGATTATTACTGTCAAGAAATCACTTTCGCTCCCTTTTCGACAGATTATATAAAAATGATTGTGATGATGAAAAAAATAAATAAACGAATGTCTTCAGGAGAAAATCATCACACCAAAGAAATTAAGGTACTTGAAGATGATATAAACGTAATTATTGGAGGTTTACCTTTTTCCAATGCTGGAATTGTTAGGA
>JBNGCV010000310.1:0-1042 GCA_049975465.1 Kosmotogaceae bacterium
AATGTCCCCTGCACTGTTTTACGGTTTGTTTAATTCTCTGCTTAAATGATTTTACCGCATTTTTTGACGGTTTAATCAATAATTTACCCTTATATTTTCTTATATTTTGTGATATGAACCGACCGAAGGGAGCTCACGAACACATTAAAATTTTATAATAAAATGTGAGTAACATCAAATCCTTCATCAATATGAGAAATTTTGGTTTTTTCATCAGAAAGTTTTAAACCTCGTTTGTTTAGAAATTCTTCAATCAAAGGCTTAATTTCGTTGATAATGACCTTTTTACTTGGAGCGGTAATAATGAAATCATCGGCATATCTAATGAAAGTACAGACATGCCATGACATGTCTCTACAATGCTTTCCATTTCGGAAATTTCAGCCTGATTTCCTCTTCCATACCGTCCAAAGTCATATTCATCAACAACGGACTTATAATTCCGCCTTGTGGCGTACCGATTTCGGTATTAAATTTACGATAATTTTCTATATATCCTGCTTTTAACCACTTGTTTAATACGGTTTTATCCATCGGGATATTTTGTGTTAACCATTGGTGGCTAATTTGGTCGAAACAACTTTTTATGTCGGCTTCAAAAATCCACTGAGCGTGATAACTCTTTGCTAAACAGATGAATATTTGCTGTATAGCATCTGCCGGACATCTGTACATACGAAATCCGTACGAGTTTAAATCCGCAGTAGCTTCTGCAACAGGCTCTAATGCAAGTTTATACAGTGCTTGCATAGCTCTGTCGTGCATTGTTGGTATTGAAAGCGGACGAAGTTTTGTTTTGTCCTTTTTTGGGATATATATTCTACGCAACGGTAAAGGTTTGTAACCTCGTTTTTTGAGGCTTAAAACAGCATTTACTTTGTCATCTTTGGTTTCCCAAATTACTCGGTCAATTCCTGCTGTTTTAGCACCTTTGTTGGTAGTAACTATCAAAACTGATAAAATTTTAGCACTTAACGAACGAGTTAAAATTCTTTGCAGAACTTTAACTTTGTTCCAACGACTTTGTTTTACTGCCTTAGCG
>JBNGCV010000311.1:0-1040 GCA_049975465.1 Kosmotogaceae bacterium
GACCTTGATATTCAATTTGTTAGTTGCGATAACCAAAACGCAAATTAACATGAATCCCAAGGTCAATTACAAAGGTAATGAATTAGTTCCAATTCTTAGTGAAAAAACCGGATGGAATCTTGCGAGAGTGAAATTCCTTGCAGCATTTATTAGTTCTTTATGTAAGCTCCAGACTGTTTGTTATGTGAAGCATGCACAAGATTTGAGTCCAAATGCCAAATTCGAATCGAATTTGAGACGGATACAGAGATTCTTTGCTGAGTTTATCGTGGATTCCGATTTAATCGCAAAAATTGTTTTCAGCATGCTTCCATCTGAACCCCTTTACCGTCTGAGTTTAGATCGAACTAACTGGAAGTATGGGGCAACCAACATTAATAATCTAATGATTAGTGTCTGCCATCAAGGGGTTGGCATCCCGCTTATTTGGACCATGCTCAAAAAAAGAGGTAATTCCAATGCGAAAGAAAGAAAGAAAGGATTTATTGGATAGATATGTTAATTTATTTGGCAAAGCAAGTATTGAAAGCATTGGAGCAGACAGGGAATTTATTGGTGCTGACCGGGTAGAAGACCTGATAAATAATGGGATACGATTCTTTATCCGCATAAAAGAAAACATGAGGGTAAATGTCGCAGGCAAAGGTAATAAAAAAGCGTTCTGGCTTTTTAACAGCCTTCCAATGCATTCAGCCATGCACTATCGCAAGATTGTTAAGATTGGCAATAATTATGTTTATCTGTCAGGAATGAGAACATTGGGTAAGAATAATAAAATCGAATTTGTCATTATAGCAACTTATCAATATAGCCCTGATACCTTTTAATATATAAGGATAGATGGCAAATTGAAACAATGTTTAAAGCCTTAAAATCAAGTGGTTTCAATTTTGAAGTCACCCACCTCTCGGACACAGAAAGGATATCAAAACTCCTTTCGTTAGTGTGTATTGCATTTATCTGGGCTTATCGAGTTGGCATCTACAAAGATCAAAACATTACTCCAATTAAGATTAAAAAGCATGGACGTAGAGCATATA